>JASHXG010000244.1 GCA_030043675.1 Vulcanimicrobiota bacterium | reverse complement strand
CCACAGCAGTCCAGCCAGGGCCTGACGCTGAACCGCTCGCTCGTCGTCGGTTACCGGGAAGCGATTGAGCTCGCGGTAGAACTCATCCGTCTCGGCGACGCGCTGCGCGAAGATCTCGTCGAAATCGCCGAATGGCTCGGGCGTGGCCTGCTCGCGCAACCGCAGGCGAACGACCTTCGTCTCGCCGGGTCCCAGGTCGATCGCGTAACGCACCGAGCACTTCGTTCCGATCCGTGTGGGGTTGACGGCCGCTCGAGCGCCCGCAATCAGATATTCGTTGATCCCGTCTTTGACGTATGGACACGCATTGGGCGAGTCGAAGAGGCGCTCGAAGTTCGTCTCGTTCTCGGTGAAGAGCAGCTCTTGCGCGTCCTCGCTGTACAGGCGATAGGTGCCGAGCCGATCGTGTGTGGCGACCACGAGCTTGAGCGGGCCGCTCGACAGGTTGCGGTCGGCCTCGAGGCACGGCTTGGCAACCCCCGCCTTCCACGACCAGGTATTGCGAAACCAGATCGTCGGCAGAAGCGTGAGGGAAGCGGCGTCCGGGCCGCGGTTGACGGCCGTGATCCGCGCCAGAATATCACGCGGCGCGGCTTTCGCATACTCGACGTAGACGTCGAAGAAACGATTCTCATCGAAGACGCCGGTGTCGATCAGCTCGAACTCGGGATCCATCCGCGTGCGCCGGCGATTCTCCTCGACCAGCCGCGCGTACGGGTACTGGGCGTGCGGATAACGGTACAGCATCTTCATGTATGCGTGCGTCGGCAGCGATTCGAGGAAGAAATAGTATTCCTTGACATCCTCGCCGTGGTTGCCCTCGTGCGCGCTCAGCCCGAAGAGCCGCTCCTTAAGGATCGGGTCTTTACCGTTCCACAGCGTAACGGCAAAGCAGAGCTCTTGATAGCGATCGCAGATGCCGCCGATGCCGTCCTCACCCCAGCGGTAGGCGCGCGAGCGCGCGTGGTCGTGCGGCAGGTACTCCCAGGCAGATCCGTCGGGACTATAGTCCTCGCGAACGGTTCCCCACTGGCGCTCGCTCAGGTACGGCCCCCACTGGTGCCAACCTGCTTTCGCGCGATCCTCTGCAAGACGTCGTTGCTCGGCGTTCATCGCTTAATAGCCCACCGCCCGGTTCAACCAAGCGGTCGAGAATCCCGTCGGCGCTTCAGAGTTCTTCGACGAATGCGCGAATTCGATGCGCGATCGCCTGGGGCTGCTCGACGATCGCATAATGTGCGCAATCGGGCAGCACCTCGAACCGCGCATTGGGCAGCAACGCGGCGACCTTGCGTTCAACGGTTTCGGGCGCGTCCATTGCGGGCGCAAGCACGAGGACCGGAGCTCGGATATTTTTTGTTGCGTCGGCAAAGTCGGCGTAGGCCCACGATTCAAAGGATTCGAGCGCGATTGCGCGCGGCGTCTGCACTGCAGCGGCGCATAGGCCCGCGAGAACGTCGGGATCCGGCGCTTTGGCGAAAGTTCGCGCCAGCCACGCCTTCGCGGCGGCATGGTCGCCGGCTGTGGCCCGTAGATACGCGGCGCCCTTTGGCGAGAACCCACCTCCGCTCGCCGGGACCGGGGCGATCAGAACGAGGCCGCCGATGAGGTGCGGGGCATCGACCGCCAGCGCAAGTGCAGCGGTCGCGCCCATCGAGTGACCGGCCAAGACGACGGGGGCGACTCCAAGGGCGTCGATCAGTTCCCGCAGATCGGCGGCGAAGCGTTCCAAACGATATGGCCCGGGTGCCGCCGCCGACGCCCCGCTTCCACGGAGGTCGACGCTGATCGAGCGTACGCCGGGACCGAGCGCGGTGCGAAGATCGCGCCAAACCGAACCGTCGGCCTGCCAGCCGTGAACAAAGACGAGCGCGCGCGCTCCGCTCCCCGCGTCGGTGAATGCGAGGCGGGCGCCGTCGCTCGCGTGAAAGAACTGCATTGAGTCGGACGTTCCCACGCCCGTCGAGCGCACCTTTTTCATCGGTGGAGGGAACGGAGGAGCCGGCGCCAAGCGTCGCCGTCGTGAAGGAGAAGATCGTTTTCTGCTGGAGCGGTGGGAAAGACTCGGCACTGGCGCTCCATCGGCTGCAGCAAGACCCGCGCTACGAGGTTGCGTCGCTATTGACGACCTGCAACGCGTATTTTCAACGCGTATCGATGCATGGAGTGCGCATTTCGCTGGCGCAGCGCCAGGCAAGATCCATTGGGTTGCCTCTCGATATCGTTGGCCTGAGCGAGCGGGCATCAAACGATGAATATCAGGCTAAGATGTCCGACTATCTGCTGGCTCGGAAGAAGGATGGTGTCACGGGCATGGCCTTCGGTGATATCTTCCTGGAGGATCTCAAGCAATGGCGCGAAGCGAATCTTGCCACGATTGGTATGCGCGGCATCTTTCCGCTCTGGAAAGAAAACACGAGCCGGCTGATCGAGGAATTCTTGTCGCTGGGCTTCTCGTCGATCACCTGCTGTGTGAACGACGCCTACTTGGGCGAAGACTCCGTTGGTAGGGTCATCAACAAAGACTTCATCGCGACGCTGCCGTGCGGCGTCGACCCCTGCGGCGAAAACGGAGAGTTCCACTCATTCGCATTCGATGGCCCGATTTTTAAGCAACCGGTGATCTTTACCATCGGTCAAAAGGTATACCGGCCGATTGACGGGCCGCAACCACTGGCCTCCTCCACGAAGGGCTTCTGGTTTTGCGACCTCTTGGAATGCTAGACGCCTAAGAGGCCTCTTGCGATTCGTGCGTCCATTCGTCGGTCTCTGACAGATGTACCGACAGGCTGCCGTCGATCTGGCGTAACTTGTCAACCAGGTTCGCGGGATCTGCTCTTCCCCGCAGAGTGAGCGTAACGTTGGCAACGTCATCGGCCGGCCCGCCCATGCGTTCAACTCCCAGCGCGGAAACCGTGAAGCCCCGCTGCGTACACAGCTCGAGCGAGCGACGCAGCGTGCCTTGCCCGCCCTTGTACACCAGGCGCATATGTGCCGTGTTCGCGCCTCCTCTTGGAACGCGCTTTGCAAGCGGCGGAAACGCGAAAACGATCACGAAATGCGCGCCCGTCACCGCCACCGCCAGAATAGGCAGTCCGGCACCGCAGGCCATTCCGACTGCCGCCGTTAGCCAGACGATCGCAGCGGTTGTCAGCCCGCGTACGAGATCGCTCCGCATGAAGATCACGCCGGCGCCGATGAATCCAATGCCGGTAACGATCTGCGCGGCAACCCGCGAGGGGTCCAGAATGACCCGCCCGCTCTGCAGAACGTCCGAAAAGCCGTATTTGGAAACGAGCATAAAGAGGGCAGCACCGACACCCACGACCGTATACGTCCGTAGACCGGCGCTCTTTTGGCGGTACTCTCGCTCCAGGCCGATCAGCGCCGACAAGATGAAGGCGATGGCCAATTCACCAACTTGCAGCCATCCCTGACCCGGGTTTGCGAATATCGACAATGCTCCGACCTCCGTGGCGTTCTAAGATCGACTTTTCCCAGCACGCGGCTCGCTAATCATTTCAGCGGAACTCATAGGCGATACCGCAAACGAATCTGCGCCGTGCGCGCCATCGGGTAGCCTTCGGGGACGTATCCGGCCGTCGTGTAGTCCCAAGGGGCGACCTGGGTGGTGCCGTTATTGGTCGGGATGCCGTTACCAAGCGTGTAGAGGCATCCCTTGCAGTACTGCGCGCCGTAGGCTTTCTCGTAGTAGATGTCGCCGCCGGTATAGCCGGGCGGTCCGATCAGGTACGGATTGCCTTGGTACTGCGTCGGGCTGTCGGTCGCAAAGAGGTTTACCACGTCGATGATCGCGGTCAAGCGTGGGTTCAGATCGTACTCGAGGTGCAGTGAGGCCAGCGTTTGCGGCATGGTTCGCAGCGTGTTCGGATCGTCGCCTTCGTTCGTTCCAAGGTTCCCAATGTACGGATTGGTTACCGCGTTGAACGGGAGCGCCGGGTTCTTCAAGAAGTAATAGTTATATCCGGGGTTCACGTAGTTGTCGTTCGGGACCAACTCGGCTTGACCGGTCTTGGGATTTTGAATCCAGACCATCTTTCCATTGCCGTACGGATAGCCGCTTTCGTACGACAGGAACGGCGTGACGCGGAACCGGCGACGGAAGAAATCGAACTCGTACGCTGCCGTTGCGGTGAAGTTGGGGAGGTATCCGTTCGGATAGAGATGCCCAGCCAGAATCGCCGCCGGGTTGAGATCGTTGTACGCGAACTGCGTAACGCTCGAGGTGAGCGTATGATTGTACATCGCGTCGAGCGTAAGTCCGCCGTGCTGGGCAAAAAGCTCCACGCCGCGCGATTGCAGAAGCCCCGCGTTGGTCGGCACGCCGACTGCACTCGGGTTCTCCGGGGTAATGTCGCGGTAGTTATAGGGCAAGACGTCGATCACGTTCTTGTTGAATTGCAGGTAGTAGGTCAGCCGAATCTGGGTGGGTCCCCCGTGCTCGTAGGAGAAGGAGTAGTCGTTCGCGGTCTCGGGCGATAGCGCGATCGGCGGAGTGGGCGCGGTCGAGTCGTCGCGCTGCACCTCCAGCGGGAGCGGCGCTACCGAGCTGTGATCAAAGGTCGCGCGCAGCCCGTTGTTATCGTCGAACGTGTAGGCGATTCCGAGATGCGGGTCGATCGCGCCATTGCTGTAAAAGAATGCGTCACTGGTCAGGACGTTTTGAGCGATGTAACGCAACGTGCCGGTCACCGAGAGGTGATCGTCGATCGACCAGGTGTCCCCTAAATAGAACAGGTTCTGGTTGAGCCGAGGGTTGGAGAAGATGAACTCATCCGCGGTGGGCACGATCTGGTTAAGGTAGCTCGACGTTACCGAATACTGGAAGCCGGCGCGCAGGTCGTTCTTCTCGCCGGCCTGATCGTCCCAGTCGAAGCCGGTACCATATTCGCGCTGCCACTGCTGAGAAGCCATCGAAATTATCCCATCGGGAAAGGAGAGGTCATCCCAAAACGGTCCGTTGGCTTGCGCGCCGATTTGTGATTCGAATGTGTAAAAGCGCACGAGCGAGTGCTGGAAGTTGTGCAGCCATTGAAGCTTACCGACGAAGTACGTACCTCGCGCGATCGAGGGCGTGGTGACCTGCTGGTTTTCATTCGCCGGCGCACCCGGGAAGGAGGTGGTGCTGCCATTGAACGTCGACCAGAGCAGGCCTTGGTAGGGCGTATCGTACTGCGTGTAGACCGCGTTGCCTGTGAGAAATGTGGCCGAGAAATCGTTCTGCTGGTTGGGCTGAAAGTGCACGTTGCCCGACCACGCCGACGCCGCGCGCGTCTGCAACGCGAGGCCGTAGGTGCCGATCTCGGCCGGATAAAACGTCGTGCCGTCACCATAGGGGAAGTACTGCTGGCCCGAGGTTGCCGACAGCGAATAGCGCCAGCGCAGGTCCGGCGTCGCCCATTGTTCGCTGAACTTCACCTCGTTCATCTGTGCGCCGACACCGATGCCTGCCTCGAAGGTCCCTTGAGCGGGGTACGTGCCGATCAGCGGAACCTGGTTGACGATGCCGCCAATCGAGTTTTGACTGTTGTCCTCGTAACCAGCGAGCGTAAGGGTCGTGGCCGCAACGCCGGTCGTGCCGAGTTGGGCTCCGACGATGTTGCCCCCCGGCTCGGCGATCAGTCCGTGCGGAATGGGAACCGAATCATAATCGTACACGGTGTCCTGCACTTTGTTGCCGCGCACGATCACGTTTGCGAAAGAGTCCATCTGAACGCCGGGGACGTTCGCGATTGAACCCTGCACCGAGCCCTGGCTGAATTGCGACAACCCGGAGGAGTTTACGACCGGCGACGTCGCGCGAGCTTGCTCGCCCGTGACCGTGAACACATCGCTGGTGCTGCCGACGGAGAAGGCTTCCCCCTTTGACTCGACGTGCGCGATCTCTCTTAACTGTTGGGGACGAAGAGTGAAGGCGACCCCTTGTCTTTCGCCGGGCAAGACGATTTCAACGTCGGTCGCAGTCTCGTATCCTTTTGCTTGCACGGTAATTTCGTACGTATCCGGAACGACCCCGAGAATAAGGAACGCCCCCTTCGCGTCGCTCGTCGCCGTATATCGGCCCGAGGGCGACACCGCTAAGACGCGAGCGTCAGGCACGGGCGCGCCGGCCGTCGTTTGGACCGTGCCGATGATGGCACCAACCGTGAGTTCGGCGCCGTGCGCGAATGCACCGGTGCACACCGAAATGCCAATGAAAGCGCAAAGATAGCGCGTAAAATTTCGCATGTTCGACTCCCTGGCTAAATGAAACAGTAAGAGGGAGTCGAACGCGGCGGCGCGCGCATGCGGCAGGCGCCGAAGGCTATTTCGGGTGGTAAATGGAGAACATAGAGAATGAATGCGGAGGTATGAACCGCACCGGGCGCCACCGCGGCGCGCGATATCTTATGGAGAAATTCGACGAGCATGCTGGCCGCAAACTCGCCGGCGCGGCTTGCGAGACGGAGCGCCGCGCGGATGCTCGCGCGCGCGATCGCGGCGACGAAGACGAATGCAACCAGCAGCGGGATCGCGTGCGAAAGAACGACCGACTGCGGATCGAAAGGCGAGAGGCCGCCGAACCGCGTCTCGTATCCTTCCATCGCGATCGTGCAGAGCGCGCTTCCGGACAAGGCAATCGCGAGATCCGCCGTCCGTACACGCCAGCCGCTCATGCAGCGAAGCAGCGGATCCTGCGGCGCGATTCTTGCGAAGGCGACGAAGGCGGCCAGTGCGGCGCCGGCGGCCAAGCCCAGGATCAGCGCGGGCGCGACGGCTTCGTGCTGGCCGTCGCGCATGCTGCCGCCGAGCCAGCCGAGATTCTCGGCAAACTCGGTCCCCGCGTCGGCGACGGCGGCCGTGAGAAGCGCCGTTGCCAGCGAGGTCCAGGCGCGGACGATCGCACAGCGCATACGATAGGAGGGATACGCTTGCCGCCCGGACAGACCTCTTAGCGGAATGCAACAATTGGAGAACGGGCGCATCTCCGTGCTCGGCCGCGAGCTCGAAATCGCGCAAATTCGCGCGCGCCGCGCCGGGCGGCCCACGCTCGTCTTTCTTCACGAAGGACTCGGCTCGATCGCGCTTTGGAAAGATTTTCCGGCCGGGCTGGCCGAGCGTACCGGTTGCGGTGCGCTCGTTTATTCGCGCTATGGCAACGGGTTCTCAACCACCCTCGCCGAAGCGAGAACGCCGGCCTACATGCACGACGAAGCGCTGCGCGTGCTCCCCGAGCTGCTGCGCGAGCTGGCGATCGAGGATCCGGTCCTGATCGGCCACAGCGACGGCGCGTCGATCGCGCTGATCTACGCCGGCGAGCATAGCGACGGCATTCGCGCGTTGGTGTTGGAAGCACCGCACGTTTTCGTGGAAGAGCTCTCGGTGCATAGCATCGCTGCGGTTAGGCGCGAGTACGAGACCACCGAGCTGCGTACGCGGATGGCGCGCTATCATCGCGACGTCGATCGGACGTTCTTCGGTTGGAACGATGTTTGGCTCTCGGAAGAGTTTCGCGAATGGAACATCGAGGAGTTCGTCGGTAGAGTTCGCGTGCCGATTCTAGCCGTGCAAGGGATCGAGGACGAATACGGCACGCCGGCGCAGCTCGAGCGCATCGCGCGCCGTGCACGCGCTCCGGTCGACCGGCTCTTGCTGGCCCGATGTGCCCACGCTCCGCATCGCGACCGCCGGGCCGTGGTCGAGGCGACGCTGGCCGGTTGGCTCGCATAGGTACGGACGGACGCGGCGGCAGGGCGAATCGTCTCAAGGGAAGGCCTCGCAGCCACCCAACGGCTTGATGGAATCATGGCGTCCTCAGTCCATCAGCAAGCGCTCGCCGCCGAGGGCGGAGCCGTCCCATGCCGGGTCTGCGGGCACGCTCAATCGACGCGCCTCTGCCGCAAGAACGGCTTTGACCTCGCCCGTTGCGCATCGTGCGAGCTGGTCTTCGTCGCCAACCCGCCACGCAGCGAGCAGCTCGCGCGCTTCTACTCGTTCGATCACGGGTACCAAACCCACTTTGCCGGCGCACAGAGCGACGCGCGCGCCGAAAGCGCGGCACGGCGCCATCTCGACGACGTTCATCGGTACAAGCATGCGGGACGGCTGCTCGACGTCGGCTGTTCGGCCGGCATCTTCCTGAAAGCGGCGCGCTCCGCCGGCTGGGAGGTCTGCGGCGTCGAGCTTTCCGAGGACACCGCATCGATCGCGCGCCAACGCTTCGGCCTGGAGGTACGCGGGGGAGCGTTAACCGAGGGCACCTTCGCGCCCGCATCCTTCGATGCCATGACGCTTTGGGACGTGGTCGAGCATCTGCCCGATCCGGTGCCGGTCCTTCGTATCGCGCGTACGATTTTAAAGGATGATGGCGTCTTGCTGATCGAGACGCCCAACGTCGAGGGGCTCTTCCCGCGCCTCTCCTATCGCGCCGCGAGCGATGGACGATACTGGCGCCATCCCGAGCCGCCGGCCCATCTGTTCCAATTCTCGAAGAAGACGCTCGGGCGCGCGCTGCAAGCCGCGGGGCTGCGAGCGATCGAGATCGCAGACCGGCGCATTCCCTTGTCCTACTCCTTCGGCCGACCTGCCGTGCTGGTCCGGTCGCCAAAGAGCCTCGCCTACGCCTTGGCCTTCGCACCCTTTGCGGCGCTCGGACCGTTGGTCGGGCAAGGTGATTCTATGGTGGCCGCCGCGGTTAAGGCGTAACCGTGGTGCGTACGACGAGCGGTACGGTGCGTGCCGCGCTGTTGCTCGGCGGCTGCGTTGCAATTGCGTTCGCGATGCTGGCGCTGCAGACCGCGATGCGCGCGGACTGGGTCCCGTGGCACACGCTGGCAAGCGCACCGCTGCGATTTCTCCACTACGAATTCGTGCACGCGCCGCTGTGGTGGGATCGCTTCCTAGCGATCTACGCGCTCTGGGCGATCGTCGTCGTATCGGGCCTGCTTTATGCGCGCGAGATCGGCGCGGCGCTCGGTAAGGCCTTCTTGCCGGCGGTGCTTGCGGTGCAAGCCGTCGGATTGGCAGCCATGATCGCGTCGCCGTTGCCCTTGGACAGCGATCAGTTCGCCTACGTGTACTACGCCAGCCTGACCGAACGCGGCATCAATCCGTACGGGCACTACGAACACCCGCTCTTGCTCACCGCCAACGAGCAGCGCATCGCGCCGACGTGGGGGAACCCGCCGGTCGTCGATCGGTACGGCGCGGGATGGACGCTCGCAAACGCAATCGCCCTCTGGCCGTTCCGGAGCGCGCCGGTCGAGGTGCAAGCGCGAATTCTGCGCGTCTGGGCTTCGTTGTGCGCGCTCGGCTGCACGTTGCTCCTGTGGATCGCGCTGCGACCATTCCCATGGCGTCCCGCGGCGACGATCGCGTTTGCGCTCAACCCGCTCGTGATTTTGGCGAGCGGCGATGGCGGTCACAACGACATTTACGTCGTGCTAGCCGGCTTGGGCGCCTATCTGCTGGCGGAGCGGCGTTGGTACGAGCTCGCGGCCTGCCTGCTGGCCGCCTCGGTGCAGGCGAAGTTCGCTTACGCTCCATTTCTGCTGCCGCTGCTCGCGGTTACCTTTGCAACGACGCGTTCGTGGCTTCGCACGCTGCTGACGGCCGCGGTTTTCGGCGTGGTCGCGGTCGGGCTCAGCTTTCCGCTTTCGGTGAAACTCTCGCTGACGGATGTGGTCTTTGCGTTCAACGCGACCCATAC
>JASHXG010000243.1 GCA_030043675.1 Vulcanimicrobiota bacterium | reverse complement strand
CGGCGCGTCGAACCGCAGATCGTTGGCGATCGCATCGACGCCGGCCAGCATGGCCGGATACTCTCCCGCGATCGTGAACTCGTCAATCGGATAAGCGAGTTTGCCGCCTTCGATGAAAAAACCGCGCGCGCCGCGGCTATACGTGCCCGAGGCGTGCTCGGTGGCAAAGCCGATGGTATCCAGCACGAGTACTCCCTTGTGGGTGTCGGCGATCAGCTCGGCCAGCGAGAGCGTGCCCGGCTCCAGGTAGAAGTTGTTCGGCCCGATGCCGTTGCCGGTCGAGTTCCCGGTGCTCGCCGCGCCGAGTTTACGCGCGTAATAGCTGTCGTAAAGAAACGTCCGCAGGGTGCCGCGCTCGAAGACCGCGGTGCGGCGCGTGGCAACGCCCTCGCCGTCAAACGGGGAGCTGCCGAGTTTGGCGGGCAGTCTGCCGTCGTCGTTGATGCTCACGCCAGGGCTGCCGACGCGCTCACCCAGACGGCCGATGAGCCAGGAGTTGCCGACCGCGACGTTCGCCGCGGAGACCGCGGCGAAGAGATCCTCGAGCAGCGTCGCGGCAACGTCGCGCTCGAAGATCACCGGCACGCGCATCGTGGCGGGCTTGCGCGCGCCGAACAGGTCGACGGCGCGTTGCGCAGCCGTGGAGGCGACCGCTCCGACCGACTCCAGTTCGTCCAGGCGCCTCGCCGCGGTTCCATAGTGCGCGATCCGTTTGACGTTCCCGTCCAACGCCACCGGCCCGGTCGATCGCCCCGTACGCGTCGCGGTGTAGGCCGCCGCAAATCCGGTCGTGTTGGCAATCGCAGTGATCGACACGGCATCGGTGTAGTGTGACCCGCTGGAGTTCACGATGCGAGCGTCGGCTTGGCGAATTAACCGCTCTAAAGCCAGCGCATCTTCGATCTTCTCGGCGCCTTCGCGGGTTACGATCTCGCGATCGCACAGATCGAGATCGACGTTCCCTTCCGCCGACTCGTCCGGCAAGCCGGCAAAGGGATCGGCCGAGACGCATTCCGCTTGGGCGAGCGTCCGGCGAACGGCTTCGCGAATGCCTCCGAGCGAGAGATCCGAGCTGGAGAGCGTTGCTTTGCGCCGGTCGCGGAAAAGGCGCAGATGGAGACTCTGGCCGGTTGAATCCTCGAGCCGGGCAATCGCGTTCTCGCGGGCTTCGACTTGGAAGCGCCGCGCGACCGAAACGGAGGCTTCGGCGCTGTCGGCGCCGTCCGTCTTTGCGAAGGTCACGGCTTGGCGAGCCAACTCGACGGCCGACGATTCATCCATGTCCGCCGCCCTGTGTGCCGCCGACCGTGATCGCCGCAATCTTGACGGTAGGCATGCCGACGCCGACAGGAACGTACTGTCCGCCCTTGCCGCACGTGTAGTGACGTCGCGCGAGACGGCTGTCGTTGCCGACGGCGACCACCTTGGTCATGGCGTCGGGTCCGTTGCCGACGATCGTGGCATTGCGGACCGGCGCGGTCACTTTGCCGTTTTCGACGAGATAGCCCTCGCCGACCATGAAGACGAAGTCGCCTTTACCGATCTCGACTTGACCTCCGGCGAACGACTTGGCATAAATGCCGCGCCGGGTGCCCGCGATGATGTCCTCGACGCTCTGATCTCCGTTAGGCATATACGTGTTGCACATGCGCGGTTGCGGAGGAAAGCGAAACGACTGTCGCCGCCCGCTTCCGGTCGATTCGCTGCCCATCAATCGCGCGTTGAGCGTGTCTTGCATGTATCCGCGCAATATCCCGCGATCGACGAGCACCTTGTGCTGCCCCGGCACGCCCTCATCGTCGACGTTGATGCTGCCGCGTTCCTCGAAGAGATTCCCGTCGTCGTAAATGGTAACGAGCTCACTCGCAACGCGCTCGCCGACGCGACCGCTGTAGAGCGAGGTGCCGCGCCGATTGAAGTCGCTTTCAAGTCCGTGACCAACCGCTTCATGCAGCAGCACCCCGCCGCCGCCGGAGCCGACGATCATCTCCATCTCGCCGGCAGGCGCCGGCACGGCGGTGACGTTCACGACCGCAATGCGGGCGGCGTCGGAGGCCAGCTCCTCGGGCGTGTGCCGATCGAAATAAACGATCGACGTGCGTCCCCCGTCGCCCACGTAGCCCGAGCCACGCTCCTTCTTGTCGCTGGCAACGACTTGGATGCCGAGCGTGATCAGCGGACGCGAATCGGCGACTAGGCGACCCTCGCTCGTAGCGATCCAAACTTCTTGCAGCTCGTCGGTCAGATGGGCGTTGACCGCGACGACGCGCGGATCGAAGGCGCGCGCCGCGATGTCGGCCCGCTCGAGCAGCGCCACGTACCGGGCGGCATCGGCGTGTTCGCGTCGTTCGCCGTCGTCGTACAGCGATGAGGCGGTCGCGGCCGAAAGGCTCTGGATCTGCGTTTGGCCGCCGGGCGAAGTGCGCGCGATGAGCGAGGCCGAGTCGGCGGCGCGCATCAGCGCATCGGGACTCAAATCGTCGGAATGCGCGTAGCCGGCCGACTCACCGGCGACGACGCGTATTCCGACGCCGAGCGTGATGCTGCACGACGCGTCGTGGATGCGCCCGTCTTGCAACCGGTACGCGAACGTATTGCGCCGCTCGCAGAAGACGTCGGCAAACTCGCCCCCATGCCGTAGCGCGCGCGCGATCACGCGCGAAAGCAGCGTCTCGTCAAGCAGCGTATTATCAGGCATCAGAACATCGCCAAACGATCGACGGCCTGTACGATCGCCGTGTCGGGATCTCCTGGCGAGCCGTTGATGAGGAATGCGAATGCGACGCGCCCGTGATGCAACGTCGTGACGTAGCCAGCCAAGGATGAGACGCCGGTGATGTGACCGCTCTTGGCCCGAACGCGTCCGAGGGCGGTCGTAAAGCCATAATCTTCGAGCGTCCCTTCGCGCCCGCCCAACGGCAGAAGCAGGTAGAGCGAAGGCTCTTGCGCGGAGAGCAGACGCGCTAACGTAATCGCGGCGATGCGATTGTCGCCGGAAAGTCCGCTGCCGTCGAAGAGCGTTAGGTGAGGCGTCGGGATGCCGTGACGCTCGAGAAAGTGCCGCTCCGCGGCGATGCCGCCGGCGTCGCTTGCCGTCCCGCTGACCTCGCCTCCCAACGTTCGGAGCAACTGCTCGGC
>JASHXG010000242.1 GCA_030043675.1 Vulcanimicrobiota bacterium | reverse complement strand
TACATCGGCTTGAGAACGAGCCCCGTCACGGCGATCGCGACGCCTTCGGAGTACCTTGCCGCCGACGATCCGAACGCGGATCGAATGATGGCGTACGCGGTCGGCTGCGCTGCCGCATAGAAGACCAGCGCTGCACTCGTCAAGAGGCCATAGACCAGCGTGCGGCTCAGCACGAGATCTATTTCCCACAAACGAAGGTAGAGCACCGAGAAGGCAATGCTGATCGGTACCGCGAGCTGCGAGGCGATGAAGAACGGCTGATGCGCGAGCAGGATGAGCAAATCCGACCCGCGCTCCGCGCCGAACACGCCCCATGGCAAGTGGAATACAAGGTCTCCCAACACCGAGATCGTTACGCCGTACACCACCCATTTCGTTTGTTGGCGTTGCAGAGGCGTGCTAAATTGGAAGCGATAGAGCTGAACGATCACGCCGCTGCCTAAGAGGCACGTGAGCGCGATGAACGGCCACGGCCTGGGAAATGTATACGGGTTGAGCGATGGGATGAATGGCCACGCCAGAGCCCACGCGGCAACGGCACCAGCCAGGCTGATGGAGATCCAAGAACGGAAACGCCCAGTCGGGAACAGGTAGAGGAAGATGACAAAAAGCGCGATACCAATGCTCCGCTCCAGGACAAGAATCGTCGGCAGGGACGGAATGGATACGACGATCCCGTGCATCGGTGGCGGTATCGTCGCGCCGTACGTCATGAGCGCGATTCCGGAGAAAACCGTCATCCAGTTCGCTGCTCCGCGCCAAGCGATAATCAGCCCAACGACAGCGAACGTCGCCGCGCACAAGCCTTCGCTCCACAGCATAAACTGGGGCAAGAACCACGGCGCGATCTTGTAGGCGGCTAAGTACGGCGCATAGGGGCCGCGCGCGAGCGCCCAGAGATCATCGAAGCGAAGGATGCCGTTTGCCGCTCCAGTCGCTAAGCATATGAGAAAGACCAAAACGACGGCGAGCCGGGACCATCTCATCGGGTGCGCGCGCGCTTGATGCGCGGACCCCGCCACCGCGCTGCCGACGAGCGTCATGGCCCGGGGCCGACCGTTCCATCGCAACGCGCGAGCAGCGTGTTCGTTGCGTACGTTCCGTCGATCAGATTGAGCGCTTGCTCTACGCCCGTGATAGGGAGGGCTGCACGATCCAGAAGACCGACCTGCTCCAGAAGGCACGCTTGATCCCAATAGATGTGTTCGTATGCCACCTTACCGTCGCAAAAACCAACGACGACGACGGGCAGCAAGACGTGCTTTCCACTCGGCGCAGCACCCGGGAGCAACGCATCGATCGGGGAGTCGTGCGTGAACTCCATAACGAGCTCGTCCACAATCTGCCGGCTTCCAATCGTCCGTGAGATGCGATGGACCAGCGTGTCTTTCGGCCACTTCGTTACGAAGTGGTCGCGATAGAACCGAAAAATCTCATCACGATCGTTGCCGCCGAGCATCGTCGGGAGATGATAGAGGTGCGGTTGCGCGCTCATCGTTGCCATCGTCGCGCTCGCATCATGCGCCTCGAACTCGGCACGCACGTGTTCGTCGAAGACTGCCCCAAGATCGTCCATGGACGAACTTTCGACGCTCGTCCGGCGAACCCTCAAAGGCGTCGCAGGTCTGCTGCGACGCCCGCCACTAGGATCCGGGTGAGGCCGCGAAGCCGTACGCGAACGGCAATGACGTTAATGCGGGGTTTTCGGCGAAGAGTTGACTGCCGCTGGGGTAGTCGAATGCGCCGGGAGTCGTAACCACATAGCTGAAGGTCTCCGCTACGTAGGCCGGCGCGAACAGCTTCCCTCCCAGCAGTGCGAAGAATTTGAATCCAACACCCCAGCCTTCGCCGCCGTACTGAATTACATTTGACGGCCTTTTCTTGCCTTGTGGGAACGTCAGCAGTTGATTGAACGTCCCATCGGCTTGTCCGTTCTCCACGACAATATCGCCGTTCGGCGCGATCGCGATGCCTCCAAGGTCAAGGCCGCCGCGCGCACGTAGACCCAGCGCGCGTCCCTTCGTCGATCCGGTAGTGTACTCGCGTACGTCGCTCTGCGGCAAGCCGCTGCTCGAATAATAAAGATAGGTCAGATAGAGATTCGCGCTAGAGTCGACCGCCACACCGTTTGGACAGCCTGGGAAATCGCTGATCGTCGCGGTCGGCGTCATGCTGCCCGCCGCGTACTCTACAACGCTGCCTCCGAGGCCGTTCCCTTGGCTGCATCCGCCGCCGCTGGGATCGGCGAGATTCGCCACGTACAGTGTTCCATTCTTATCGACTGCCACGTCTTCCGCGCCACTAAGCCCTTCCGTGTAGACTTTGCTGGGCGTAGTCGCACCGCGCGGAAAGACTTCGACGCTCGCGGTTCCGGAACCGAGCGGCGAAATTGCGACGTAAAGATTCTGAGCTTCGTCGACCGTTAATCCGAGCGGAGCCGATCCCGACGGGAGCGCCAGGGAACCTACGGTTTTAAAGCCTCTCCTACCGGCGGCGGAGATCGTCACTGAGTCCGAGTACGTCTGGGACGAATAGACGAGCGTCTCCTTCGCGTCCGACGATAACCAGCTGCGACCCGTCGCGCGGTGGGCCGCTTCGCGCAAGCGTGCACACTGCAGCGCATTCAGCGGAATATTGAACATGCAGCCGGCGCGCCGGCTGTGCGTCGCCTCGCGCGTAGCGCCGAAGAATAGCACCGCGATCGCGGCCATCGTCACGAGCCTCATGCACTGCATAGTGAACTCCTCTTGCATTACTTTGCCGGCTGGAATACGGCGTCGTTTGCGGTGTTGTTGTAGTTGCTCCACAGCGGCTGCGTTTGGCCTGAAGCAAATCCGACGACTGCGGGCTCGTAGCCAAACCATTCTTTTCCATCGACGAGCGCGAGCGAAATCGGCGCACTGGCGAGCAACAGGTTCCCCGGGCGCGTGATTGAGAGCATCATTGGCTCGGCGATCGTGCTTTCCGAACCGTAGACCGGACCGGGCACAATGATGGTGGCTTTCGGCGTCTTCATACCCGGAGCGTAAATGGTAACGTTCGATGACTGTGCGAGGAGATTACTCACGTAGAGATCGCCCCTTGCATCGATGGCGACCCCGAGGGGCCGCGAGAGGCTCTTTAGGTGCAATGACTGCGGCGTTGTTGAGCCGTGTACTAGCTCCAGTACGTCGTCGGCCGTGCTGTCGGCGATAAACAGATCGTCCGCCGCGTCGACTGCCAAACCGTCCGGGCCCCGCAGGTTTGATTTGATCGTTTCCTTGGGCGTGTTCTTGCCCTTTCCAAAAACTACGATCGACGCCAGGTACTTGTTGCTAACATAAACGTTTCCGGTGGAGTCGACTGCAACACCGGTTGACGTGTTCAGGCCCGACGTGAGCGTGCGCGACGGTGACGTGGCGCCGCGGGGATACTCCGTTACCGAACCTGCGCCGGCCTCGTTTACCTGTGCATTGGCGACGTAGATCGTGCCTTGCGCGTCGACTGCGATCTGCACCGGATCGCTGACGCCCTGCAGCTGTTGGGTTGGCGACCCAAAGCCGCGCCGGATATCGTTGCCGGTCGCCGGGCAGACCCAGACCGTATCGTTGTCCGGATCGGAGACGAAAACGTTCCCGGCGTACTTAGCGTGAGCCGCCGCGTCGGCGGTCCAGCTCATGCCGTTCCCCGGCGGGACGGCTGGTGAGCCTCCGCCTCCGCATGCGGTGAGAAATGCCAGTGCCCCAAGCGCGCCGACGCCGTGCAAGCGAGCGACCCAAAAACCCATAAGTCTCCCCTCCGATGGCCCAGAGGCTCTGTCTCGCGCGCGGGCTTTCCCTGTGTCCCATCGCTAAGAATGGCATTCTTTTGCGAAACGTGTCGAGGCTTGCGCATGAAATGCCTCGCGAGAGCGGTCATTACTGGGAGGTATGAGCCTGTTTTGGAGAACGCCCCGCTATGGCGCGAACGCCTGATCGCGACGATCCGCTCGCTGGTTCGCGACGCCTGCTGCGCACCTTACGCGAGCGCAACGGGGCGCCCTATTCCGACGGCCCCGCTTTGGCGGGAGCGGTCGAGATTGCGCTCTACCGCTTGTCGCCGCGGCAGCGCGAAATCGTTCGTCGATACGACCTTGGGGGCGAGCGCGCCAGCGACGTGCAGCGCGAGCTTGCACTCTCGGCACGGCAGTTCTTTCGTGATCGCCGTCGTGCGCTCGAATGTCTCAACAGACACATTTTTGTCGGGGAACTTGATTCGTGTCAGCCCGCCGAGGCATTTACCGAAAGCCGCAGTGTCGCGTTCTGCGGCGGCGAGGCAATGGCGGGTCGAAGCCTTGCGCGCACTCTGGCGCAATCCGGGGATGCCACGTGTCTCGGCCTGCTGCAGCAAATTGCACAGGAAGCCTCTGACCCGGTCGAACGAGCCGACACGCTGCTCGAACTCGCCGAGACGGCGATAGACTATGACGATGAAAGGACGCCGCTGCGTGCCACATCTGCCGTGTCGTGTCTCTTACGCAACGGCGAATACGCACGGGCCATCGCCGATTGGCTTCTAGGCCGCGTCGCGGGCGTGGAAGCAAAGATCGCCAAGACGCGGCACGAGAGCGCGGCACAATACGAGTGCGCTGTGTCGCTTTTGCAAAGAAGTGTGGCCACCGAGCCTGCGTTGCGGGAGCCGCGCGTCGCGCTCGCCCGCGTGCTCGGTGATAGCGCGTTGTTCGAGCTTAACCTCGGGAACTTCGTGGCATCTCGCTCCGCGTCGACACAGGCCGTAGCGCTCATCGGAACGCTGGATCAAGCGAAGCGTCCAAAAATGCTCGAGATTCTCGGCGCCCACGCGATGATCGAGGCGACCAGCTCGGGTCGCGCTCGCGCCGCTGCCGCGGAAGCCGCGGGCCTGCTTCGTCACGCGAGCGAAGCGGGATGGTCGTCGACCGCGAGCTGGCTCGGCGCCCTCGTCGTCGGCCTAAACTGTATCGGCGCCGATTACGCCGAGGCGATTCAGTGGTACTGGAAGATCGCACCGCTCGCTGCGTCGGTGGCGCGCCCTGGAGATAGTTCGAGTTTGCTGATGCAGGCTGCGCATGCGTATACGATGACGGGGCGCCCCCGCGAGGCGCTCTCGATTCTCTGCTACGTGAAGCCCGGCAGGGGTTGCCCGCGAGAGGCGGTGCCTGATTGGCACGTTTTTGCCGCGGCGGCGCTGGACCGCCTAGGCAAGAATAGGGCCGCGCTGCGCGAGTCTAGCGAAGCGCTAGCGGGTTATGCCGCCCAAGGAAACGAGCGGCGCATGGCCGATGCGCACCGTTTGATCGCTGCATCGCAGGCGAAACTCGGCCATCCGCGCGATGCCCATGTACATCTTAGCGAGGCGCGCCGCATGACCGAGCGCTACGGCTCGCCCTACGCACTGATGCGCCAGCTGGCGAGCGAAGCGCTCATCTTGAAAAGTCCATACCTTAAGCGCGAAGCCACGGAGTTCACGCATCTGCTAAAAAGTCTCGCGCAATCATAGCGAGCGCGAGGCGGCCCCGCGCGCGGATTTGTCGCGCGCGATGGCATCATGGAGTCAATCTGAAGACGGTCGCACAACCTCTCCGGCACAATACGTTACCGCCACGATTGGTCGTTCCAAAGAGCGTAGCGTTCAGGTTCGTCAAACGCGATCCCGGATTTGCGCCATCGGGCTCGCCGCTGAAACTGTGCAAGACCTGTTCGGTGCCATTCTTAGTAACGCTAAAAATGGTTCCATCATCCGACGATCCGCCACCATTGGTCGTACCATAAAGCACACCATTCATTTCGAGCAAGCTCGCCAACGGGCCAGCGCCATCGGAACCACCCGAGAAGACGTGCAGGACGTGCTCCGTGCCGGTCATGCTGACGCTGAAGACCGTACCCTCATCGTAGGTACCGCCGAAAGGCGTTGTGCCATATAGGGTCCCTCCCCCGCTAATCAAGCCCGAAATGGGGAACCAGCCGTCGGAGCCGCCCTTGAAGCGATACAGCACCTTCTCTTTCCCGCTGCGAGTAACGCTGTATACGGTTCCGCAGCCGGAATCATCGACGCATGCCGGAGCACCGCCGCCGTACGGCGTCGTACCGTACAAGACACCGTTTACGTCGAGCAGGGATGAAGACGGTGAGCTCCCGTCACGGCGCGAGTTGCGGAAGCGATACAGAACCTTAAATGCGCCCGTGGTACTGATGCTGTAAATAACGCCTCCGGCAATGCCGCCCCTCGAAGTCGTGCCATAAAGCAATCCGTCCGCGTAGGTCAAGCCCGCTTCCGGTGTCAAGCCGTCGGCAGAACCGCAGAAGCTATGCAGCAGCGTCACCGTGCCGGCCGTCGTGATGCTATAAACGGTTCCTTGCAAGCATTTGCCGCCACCCCGGGTCGCGCCGTACATCGCGCCGTGCACGCTGGTCAAGTGACCTACGGGCCCCAAGCCGTCGGAAACACCGCCGGCGAAACTGTGTAGAAATTTTCTCTTGCCTGCGGCGGTAAGGCTGTAAACGGTCCCACCGTTCGAGGGACCGCCTCCGGACGTCGTACCGTAAAACGTGCCCTGCACGTTGATTATGGCCTCTATTCCTTCGCGCCCAGCGTTTGGGCCAAACGTATACAGCACCTGATAGGACGACGAACCAGTTCCAACGCGAGGAACAAGGACGCGTTCGGGTGCCAAGCGGATCGCTTGCGGCGTCGCGGCGATCGGCGGCTGCGATCCACCGCATCCGACTAACAAAGCCGCGGCAGCCCCGATGCTAAGCGCGCGGTGAGCCAAAGTCTTCATGTCCCATCCCTCCACCGCCAACGGGGTCTACGGCTAAAGCCGTTCGTCACATTCATGTCCTCGCCTAGCGAGTCGAGTGTCCCGCGACCCTGCGTTGGGCATTCCAGTGGTGTGGATTCGAATCGCTAGGCCGGCGCGTGAGCGCGGCGAAAGTACTTCGCTCCCGATCCCTCGGGCTACAGGAGGGCGCCGTATGAAGGGCATGATCGGTAGCCGCCACGTCATTATCGCTGGCGCGGTCACCGCGTTGCTCGCAGGGTGCGGCGGCGGCTCGCTGCCGCCGACAGCCACCCATGGTGCGACCGGGACAACGCCGTCTTTCAAGCACTATCGGTTTTTTTCGTACACAGGCGGCAAGCAATCATTCAAGGTTCCGGCTGGGGTAACTCAGCTAACGATCACCGTGTATGGCGCGAACGGTGCTTTGGGCAACGTCAGCTGCTGCTCCGGCTATTCCTCGGGAGGCGGCTCGGGAGGAATGGTCACGGCGACGATTCCAGTGACTGCCGGAGAGCGCTTGGCGATCTTCGTCGGTGGCAGCGGCGGGCGCGGCGGCTTTAACGGTGGCGCCTCGGTAGACCGTGGCGGCAACAGTGGCGCGCGCCCAAGCAGCGGTAGCTGTGGCTGCGGTGGAGGCGGGGGTGCGTCCGATGTACGGCAGGGAGGCGACCGGTTGGCCGATCGCGTCCTTGTGGCCGGCGGTGGCGGCGGCGGCGGAAGCAACGGCTTCAACACGTCTGGCACCACCGATGGCGGTGGCGGCGGCTATGGCGGCGCGCGCACGGGCGGATCGGGCGGCGGCGGCTCGGACAATCTTGCCGGAGGCGGCGGGGGCGGCGGTACGCAGATGGGCGGTGGCAAGGGCGGCATGGGTGGTGTAGTCAACGGCGGGAGCAGCTGCAACGGCTCAGGCGGAATCGTCGGTGCGGGCGGTGCGGGCGGCGTTCGCGCCCCCGCGCAAGGTTGCAGCGGAGCCGGCGGCGGAGGCGGAGGGGGCTACTACGGCGGCGGCGGCGGGGGCGCGGGCGGTTCCGATTACACCTCAAGCGGAAGCGGCCCGGGCGGCTCTGGCGGCGGCGGCGGCGGTGGATCGTCCTTTGCTGAGGCGCGTGCTAAGCACGTGAAGATGACAGATGGCGGGAACCCGACCTCCCAAGGCAACGGGACGATCATCGTATTTTGGTGAGGTATCGTTGATGAAGACAATGTCTGTTCTCCGCTTCGTCCTAAGCATCGGCATCGCTATAGCGGTGCTCGCGGGTTGCCAGGGATCGGAACCGATCGGCGCCCTTGGCGCAGTGCGCCAGGCCCAGGCAGGCGGGGTTCGCCCCGATCGCAGTGAGTCATGGATGAAGCCGGGCGCCTCAAAAGCGCTGCTCTACTTCGACGACGACTTTACCGACGACACGTACGTGTTCGACTACCCGAGCGGCAAGCTGGTCGGCAAGCTGACGGGCTTCCATGATCCGCAGGGCATGTGCGTCGATCAGAAGGGTGATGTCTACGTCACCAACCCTCAGTTCGGCCTGCTGTTCGAATATGCGCACGGCGGTACCAAGCCGATCAATATCTACGAACGCCCTGGCAGCGGCCTAAGTGGCTGCTCGGTCAGCGCTAAGGGCGACGTGGCCGCCACCGCCGGGGGCGACGTCTGCATCTGGAAGAGCGGCACCGCTGGGAACAGAGCAACCTGCATCGAGGGCAACGAGAGCATTGGCTGCGTCGGCCTGTCGACGTTCGGCTACGACCACGATGGCAATCTCATCGGCCTCGGGACGATGGACACCACCTCCGGCGAGAGCGTTAGCGTGTGCATGATCCCTGCCGGCAAGACCACGATGGAGAAACTGTCTACGTCCGGGATAAAGTTTAACTTTAGCGCCAGGGGCACGTCGTGGGATGGCGAGTACATCACTCTAGCCGGTACTCGGGGTAACGGAGACGTCGTGCAACGGGCCAAACTCTCTGGAACGACGCTCATCGGCGTCGGTTCCGAGATCGCACTCGACGACTGCTCCGAAATGCCGGGAAGCCCGTTCTTCTTTGGCAAACAGAACGTTACCGCGGCGAGCACGGCGCGTGCCACGAGCGTCACGGTCGCAAACCCGAGGTGCGACGAAGGTGTCGCCGACGTGTGGAGCTATCCGAAAGGCGGTGAAGAGCCGATCCTTC
>JASHXG010000241.1 GCA_030043675.1 Vulcanimicrobiota bacterium | reverse complement strand
CGCTTGCAACGCAGCGACGATCGCGTTGCGTGCCTCTTCGCCCCGGTCGTTGGCCGAAAAATCGAAATACGAGCCGACATCCGAAGTCGCCGTCGAACCGGTCTCGCCGCGTCGCTCGAAGAGATAGAACTCGATCTCGAGTCCGACGCGCATGCCGTTCAGTGCGGGAGCGCTTTCGATGGCGCGCTGAAGCGTGGTTCGCGGGCAGCCTTCGAACGGCGAGCCGTCGGGCATCGCGATGTCGCAGATCAAGCGCGCCTCTCGTCCTTCGGGCGCCGTCGCCCACGGATAGACCGCGAAGGTCGAAGGGTCGGGGCGGAGCAGCATGTCCAACTCCTCGCCCCGCACGAAACCGTCGATCGAGCCTCCATCGAACGTAATGCGCCCGTCGAGTGCGGCCTCGAGCGAATCGACCGGAATCGAAACGTTCTTGCTCACGCCGAAGATATCGGCGAAGACCAAGCGCACGAAGCGAACGTTCTGTTCGCGAGCGAGCTTGACGACCTCCCGCTTGGCGGAGGGCCGCGATCCCTCACGTCGAGTCGTGGAGTTCATCGACGGCGACCGCAAGGCGGAGAGTGAGTTGGTCGTGGGAACTTTCCAGCGAGCGCGCGCAGATCTCGGCGATCTGCCGCAGGCGGTAGAAGACCGTGTGGCGATGGACGTGCAGCGCCGCCGCGGCCGTCTTTACATTCTGCCCGACCTGGAAGTAGAGCTTGAGCGTTCGCTCGAGCTCGGTTTGGTGGCGCTCGTCGTACAGCCGCAGCGGCGCCAGCGTGCGCGCGGCAAAGGCTCGCAGCCGCTCGACGTCGGCTCCTTCGTAGAGCATTGGATACGCGCCCAGCTCGTCGTACGCCGCTACGTGACCGGTGCCGTAAACACGCCGTCCGATCGCCAACGCCGCCTGCGCGCTGGCCGCGCTGGCGTGTACGGCTAGCAGGGCTTCGACGCTTCCGACGCCGCCCGAGACACGCATTTGCGTCTTGCGCCTGGCGATGCTGCGCGGCAAGAGGCTGGCGGCGGTACGCGCGTTGCTCGCATCGACCTCGCGTGCCGCAGGAACGAAGACGAAGAGCACCGCGCCGCGCTCTAAGAACCCGATCTCCGCATCGCCGGCTCGAAACGTCTCGGCCGCCAGCGCACGCAGCTCGCCGAAGTCGGCTGCGCTGCGCGTCTCCTCGGGGGCCTCGGCTTCGAGAGCAATTGCCAAATACGCCGGCGCCAACGCGATGCCGTGCGCGGCTGCGTCTTCGCGCGCCGAGGTGGCGTCGTGATAAGCGCCTGCGAGCAACGTCTCCCAGAAGCCGCGTCGCCGTCCACGCGCCCCGGCGACATCGCGACCGAGTTCGACGCCGATCGCGGCGGCGGTCAAGCGAAGCAGAAGATCCGTTTCCTCGACGGCATTGTTGCCGAAGAGCGAGAGCCAGCCGAGCTGCGCGTTCCCGGCCGTCACCGGCAACGCTCGACCGGGCGCGCCCGACTCGACCACCGCGCGCGCGCTCGGCGGAAGATTCGTCGAACCGGCCGCCGCCAAGTGCCGCCACTGCGCGTCTTCCAGGAGCACGCCCGCCTGAGCCGTGCGCGCGAGATGCGCCGCCAGCGCCTTTGGGCCTCCCCCGGAGGCGGCGATGCGCGCGAGTCCTTCAGCGAATTCGACGATCTCCTCCGGCGTCACGTCGCCGCGGGCTGGCGCGATTGACGGTGGGTGGTGATATGCGGAAGCTTTTTCGCCACGTCATTGGGCATGATGGCATCGATCGCGTCGTCGACCGTCACGATCCCCAGCATTTTGCCGGTCTGATCCACGACCGGCACGGCCAGCAGATCGTACTTGGCAATGGTGGCCGCAACGTCGACCGCCGGCGTATCCGGCGCCACCGTCACCAAGTCGGTGTCCATGATGCGATCGATGAACGCCGTCGGGAGCGCCAGCAGCAGCGTGCGCAACGAGAGCGCACCGAGCAGATGATCGTCTTTGTCGACCACGTAGAGGTAGTAGATGAACTCCGACACCGGCGCGATCTCGCGAATCTTTCGGATCGTCGCCTCGGTCGTGCGGTGCGGATAGATCCAAAGGTAATCGGTCGTCATCAGACCGCCGGCGCTATCCTCGGGATATTTGACCAGCGTGCGCAGCTCTTGCGCCGTGTAGGTGTTCATCTCGGCGAGGAGCTGCAGCTGCTGCTCTTCGGGGAGCTCGGCGAGTAAGTCCGCCGCGTCGTCGGCGTCCATCTCTTCGATGATGTCGGCGGCGCGCTCGGTTCCGATGTCTTCGATCAGGCTCTTTTGCGTCTCGGCATCGAGGTGTTCGAAGGCGTCGGCGGCCGTCTCGTCGTCGAGCTGTCCGACGACCGCGGCGGCTTCATGCGAGGAGAGGTCGCTGATGATCTCGGCGAGGTCGGAGGGATGGATCCGCGCGAGGCGGCTCTCCTTGACCGAGAGGCGCACCTGTGATGGATTAGCGTCGCGAATCGGAGCGACCGAATCCCAAGCGATCATCGAGCGCGGCACCGTTCGAAGCCGGGAGACCCAGCGTTTCTCCAACGATCGCAGCCCGAGTCGGCGCAGCAGTCCGGCGACGCCCACGTCGGCCGCTACGACGCGCAGACGTCCTCCGGCGTTGGCGAGCTCGATGTCGTTGATGCGGACGATCTTCCGGCCGTCGACATCGACGATCTGCTTATCGAGCAGATCGGCCACCAGGTAGAGCTCTTGCTGCTCGGAGGGTGCCGCTTGACTCGGAGCGATCGTCAGCGCAACGGTCCCGTCGCGGTCGACGTCGGCAACGGTGTCGATCGGGGCGTAGCGCAGCCCCTGCGCGGTCTTGATGACGAGGCCGTCGACCTGCGGAAACGTCTCGTCGGGCTTGGCCACGAGAAAATCCGTGACCTTGCCGACCGGCTGATCGTCGATCGTGGCCCGGCGCCCAACCAGCTCCGAGATGAACCCCTCCGTGAACGCCATAGCGATGCAATTAGGCGCTCCGGAAGAAAAACCCTCAGCAGCGGGCTGCTATCAGGCAGCGACCAACTCGCGGCGCGTCCACTCGCCCTCGCGCAGCTTCCATTGCGTGAGGAGGGCGCGCGCCGTCCAGGCGGCGATCCACCCCAGCGGCACGCTGTACAGCCCCAGGTGAAGATGTTCGATGCCGACCCAGGCGAACGGAATGACCAGCGCGCTGCAGAGGAGTCCCACCGTCATCGAAAAGCGCGTGTCCCCCGACGCGCGAATCGGTGCCATCGCCACCATCGCCCAGCCCTTGATGGGCAGGGTCAGCATATGCAGCGCGAGCGGCAGCGCGGCAATGCTCGCGACCGTCGCGTTCAGCGTGAAGGCATAGCCCAGCGGCCATGCCAACGCCGCCACGACCGCGCCCGTCGCGAAGGCAGTCGCAACCGATACGCGTAGCGCGCGCGCCAGAAACGAGCGCGCGCCCGCGATGTCGCGCGCGCCCAGCCGCTGACCGATGATGGTCTGCGTCGCGGTTTGCAGCGGAACCGGAACGATGAACGTCAAGTCCGAGACGATGTTGAGTGCGCGAAACGCGGAAACGATCGTCGGCCCCAGCCGCGCCAGCATGCCGATGATGAAGACGTCGGGCAGCAGAATGCCGACGAGGAAGACGGCCTCCGGCGTTCCCAGCCACGCGCAATCGCGCGCCAGTCGCCAGGAAAACGTCCAGCGCGAGAAGACGGCGTAGATCGGCCGGCGCGCGACGTAGACGACTGCGAAGATTGCCGCGATCGTCTCCGAGAGCAGCGACGAAATGCCGGCTCCAGCGATGCCGAGCGGGTGGTGCGTCCACCATCCCAGCGCGAGCATCAGCAGCAGCGGAATGTGCACGAGGTTGATCAGGATGAGCACCAGCACGCCGAGCTGACGGTTTCCGGCCGCGCCCAGGCCGACGATTAGCGTTCCCGAGATGGCGATCGGAATAATCGAAGCGCAGCGCAGGATCAGATAGATCGCGCTCGCGTCGGCACTTGTCAGATTCCCTACCATCAAATGAATCGCGGGCCGGCCGGCCGGCAGGCTCGCGGCGAAGCACGCGATTGCGGCCAGCAGCGCGCCAACCGCGCCGGCGCGCACGGTGCGCGCGAACCCGTCGGTGTCGTGCGCGCCGATCCGCTGCGCGGCGATGATCGACGTGCCGCTCATCAAACCGAAGATGCCGAAGGCCAGCGCGATGAAGAGCGCGTTGGCGGCGGTCGCACCGGCCAGCGCCACCGCGCCGAGGCTGCCGATCGCAATCGTATCGACCACTCCCAGAAGCTGGTCGCCGAGCATCTGCACGGCAACCGGAAGCGAAAGGCGCCGGAACGCGGCGCCTGTCCGGGTATGGTCGACGATCATTCATCGGCTATCTTGCGCAGCCGTTCGCGCACGTCCTCGGATGAGGCGGGTTCTTCGGCGATGCGCGCCAACTCGCGCCGCAGGCTCCTCACCTCCAGCGCGTCCAGCGCGAGGCCGACCTCATGCGCGAGCACGCGAACGGCATCTCGCTCGTCGGGCGCGTAAGCTTCACCGCTGCGCTTGAGCGCGCAGACAACGGCGCCCGCAAGCCGGCCGCGGACGGTCATCGGAAAGACGATGTCGCCGGGTAGACGCGACCGTCCATCGTGCATTTCTAGGGGTTGGTGCCAGGCTCGCATTTCGAGCAGCGCCCAGTCGTTCTCACTCACCGGTGCGGCAGCGGCGAAGTTCGAACGTACCGGCTCGTAGATGCCGTCGCGACCGCGGCGGTAGATTGCGGCGGCGCTGGCATCCGCGTCTCTCGAGAGCACCTCGAGCGTCTTGTCCAGCAAGTCATCGGTATCGGTCACGAGATTCGCTTCGTGGGCGAACCGCCGGATCGCCGCCTCGGCAAGATGGCGCGCTCGAAACAACACGTCGTCGACGACGCGATCGACGCGCGCGTGGATTGGACGGATCGCAAAACCGAGCACCAGCGCGACGCCGAGCTGTAGAGCCAGATTTGTGGTGCGGCTGACGTTGACGAAGACCTGCGAGAACAGCCACTCCACGACCAAAAACGTCGCAACGACGACGAGCGAGACGCCGGCGTAGACGACGGCACGGTTGACCACGAACGCGATGCCGAAGACGCGATGGCGCGCGATCACATACGTGAGGCCGAACGGTAGCGCTAGGAGTCCGAATGACGCCCAGTCGCTTTGTCCCGCCAACTGTTGCGCGATACCCACCGCGAGGGCAACGAAGCCGGCCCCGAAGCTGGACAGCACCCATAGCATCCGTGGGCGATCCGCCGGCTGCGCGCGTGCAAACGAGATGCCCAAACTGATCACCGTCGCGACCGTAAAGTAGATCAGTCCGGCTATGGGGATAACGGCCGCCCAGAGAGTGAGCGAAGTGGATTGCGCCGGCAGGCAGGCGATGGCGACGACGCCGATCGGCACGCAGAAGCGTCGAAGCAGGACCCTGACGTCGTCGTCGGCACGCGTTGGAAAGAGCGTCGCGAAATAGACGGCGGCGGCGCTCCCGGCCACGAAGCAGGCGGCATTAACGATCGGGATGGTCGTGCCGCCCCACCCCGTCCGCAAGAGAACCCCGGTGAGCGTCATCGCCAGGCCGAAGGCTACCAGCATCGTCGCGAGCGCACGTGCCGCCGGATTTTCGAACCAGCGCCACGCGACCAGACCGCCTAAGGCAAGAAATGAAAGCCGGAGCACGGTCTGCAAGAGCCGCACCCATTCGGCGACCGGAGCGGGCTGCGCGATGAGCGTGACGCTTCGCAGGCTTCCCGCACGCGCGACCTCGAGCGAACAGCGTTCGCCCGCGCGAGCGAAACGCGCGCATCGCACGTATTCGGAAGCCGGCAGGCGAACCGTGTCGCCCGGCGACAGCCCCGCTCGCGCGGCCGGGTTACTCAGGGTTTTTATCGCATATACGCCTGGTTGGCCATGCACCGGCGAGAGCGACAGTCCGAAGTCTCCGGCATTCGACGGCTCGACGATATCGACCAGCGAGAAGACGACTGCGGCCGCCGCGACGAGCAGCAGTAACCAACGCCAGAGTGCGATCAGCATCGCCGCACGATGGCTACCGGCGAATGGCGTCGAGCGCGTCGAAGAAGGCGCCGATTTCCTCGTCGGTCGTATAGAAATGCGGACCAACGCGAATGCCGCAGCCCGGCCGATAATCGACGAAGACGCGTTGCGCAATCAGCTGTTGGTAGGCGATTTCGGCGCCTTCGAAGTCGAGGCCGACCCAGCCGGTCCGGCGATCGGCTTCAAGCGGCGTGTTCACGCGCAGCCCTCGCTCGAGCGCCATCGCCGCAATCCGCTCGGTCAACTGCACGTTGTGCGCGCGTATCTGGTCGATGCCGATCTCGCGAATCAGATCGTGCCCGGGCTGGGCGACGACGTAACCGGGAATGGTCGGCGTGCCGTGGCCGAATCGATACATCGATGGCGCGTAGACGATCGGTGCCGACTCGAAGGCGAACGGCCGCTCGTGCGCCATCCAGCCCGTCACCGAGGGATGAAGCTGGCCGCGCAGGGACGGCTTGACGTAGAGCCAGCCGCATCCGGGGCCGCCGCAGAGCCACTTATGCGAGCCCCCCGTGACGAGATCGAGATTCCACGCGGTGACGTCATACGGATACACGCCGGTCGTCTGATACGCGTCGACGCAAAGCAGCGCGCCCACGTTACGGCAATGCTCTTGGATGGCGCGCACGTCGGCGATTGCACCCGAGATGTAGTAGGCGTGCGAGATCACTGCGAGCGCAGTCTGCTCGCCGATGGCTTCCACGATGCGTTGGGTCGGAATCGTCCGTCCGTCGTCGGAATCGATCACGCTGATCCGTGCGCCGTACCGTTCCCATTCGCGCCATACGTACGTGAGTGAAGGGAACTGCAGCGCCTCGTAGACGACCTCGTTGCGCTCGCGATCGAAGTCGATGCAGGTCGCCAGCGCCGCCTGCAACACCGACACGTTCGGCCCCAAAAAGACGCTGCCGGGCGGTGCGCCGATGAGGGTGCCGATCCCATCGGCGATCTCGCCGATGCGCGGCAGCCAGCGCGTCCAGGCTTCGGGCCCATCGGTCGCCCACTCGTTCCAGTACGACTCTAGAGCTGACTTCGCGCCCAACGGCGCCGCGCCCATCGAATGGCTTACGAGGTAAGTCGAATTCGCGAGAATCGGAAACTCGTCGCGGCCCTTGGCCTGCGACGCACCGGTCCCGGGAGAGAGCTGCGTCATGCGTACGTACCCGTTCCTAGCTGCGTGCGCACCGCCCACAGCTCCGGGAAGAACCGCTGGTCCAGCGTGCGTGAAAGATATTCGGCGCCCGATGAGCCGCCGGTGCCGCGCTTGTTGCCGATCATCCGCTCGACCATCCGCACGTGCCGTCCGCGCCAGAGCAGAAAGCGTTCGTCGAACTCGATCAGCTCTTCGAGCAGCAGATGGAGATCGTAGTAGCGCGCTTCATCCGAGTAGATCTGCCGATAGCTTTCGACTAACTCATCTGCGGATTCGGCGGCGAAGCCACGGCGCGCCAGCAGAGCTTTGGCGTGGTCGTAAAGGGAGGGCTCGCGTAGGCGCCGCTCCAGCCGCGCGCGATGCGCCTCATCGAGCTCGACCCATTGCAGGATCTCGGTGCGGCGCAAGCCGCAGGCGAACTCCAGCTCGCGGAACTGTACCGACTGAAAGCCGCTCGCCGGATTGAGGTTGTCGCGAAACTGATTGAACTCTTGCGGCGTCATGGTTTCGAGGATGTCGACCTGCTCCTCGAGCAAGCGCTGAATGGCATGGATGCGACGAAAGAGCTTGCCGACGCGCAGAAGGTCGTCGCGATCGAGTGCGACCATCGCCGCATCGATTTCGTGCAAAAGCTGTTTGAACCACAGCTCGTATACCTGATGAATGACGATGAAAAGCATCTCGTCGTGGTGGGCAGGCCGGGAAAGCGGCTGCTGCAATGCGAGCAGCTCGTCGATCTTGAGGTACGATCCGTAAGAAAGGGGACGGCTCATGCGTGGCTTGCTGCCTTACGGGGGGCGGCGAGGTTCTCCTCGAATCCGCCTGCGGAGATGATGCGATCATGCCTCGCCGCGCTCGCGGCTGTTTGCGTTTTGGGGGCTTGCTCGGGCGGCGGTCACGGAGAGTCGTCCCAGAGTCCCGGCCCGAGCGCGACCGATCCGATCACCTTTCCGCTCTTCGCCGGCGCCGAGGTGCTTTCGGCGCACGCCTGGCATAGCACGATCTCCGCGCGCCCTGGAGTCGCCAATAGTGCCGTCTTCGCGGAGGGGGCGGGGACCTACGACGGTCACGATGTCGTCGCTGGGACACAGGCGATGATGCCTGCGCTCGAAGGGTGGCTTCAAGACCTAACCGCGCATCCGCCCACCGGTTACACGGTTGCGTTGAGCGGAAACGGCGTCGAGGCCGTGCGCACCCACACCCGCCAACTGGGTGTCGACTTTGTCGCCTTCGAGGGCACCGAGAATGGTAAACGCCACGGCGTCGTCGTGATGACGGTCGATCCTCAAACGCTCGACGAAAAGGCCGGACCCATGCTGAGCGTGATCGGGAAGTTCAAGCTTCTGCCGCGAACGCTGCGCGATCCGATCGATGCGCAAACCAAGAAACAGACGGGATTCACTCTCACCGAGGCGACGAGCCCGGACACGCCGATCGGGGCCGCGGTAGCGGCGCTCGGTGAGTTACGCGACTTCGGTGGCCGCGGGATCGTGTTGATCGACGCCGTCAAGCAGTAACGTTACGGGTCACTCGTGAGAATTGCTTCGCCCCGCGCGCGCGAAATCGGTGCGTGGGTCATGCTCAACGCGCTGTGGTTGCCGTTGATATTTCAGGACACGGCGCTGATGACGATCGCGGTGCCGGCCGAGACACTTCGGCTGGCGCCGGGGAATCACGTCTTCATCCTGGCCGTGCTGGTCAGCATCTCCTCGCTCGCAACGGTGTTCGTCCCGCCGCTGGGCGGATGGCTTTCGGATGCATTGCGGCGGCGCGGCGGCTCGCGCCGCGCGTTCGTCGCCGTGGGCCTTCTCATCGACGTGGTGGCGCTCGTCGCGCTCGCGTATCCCGGCTCGCTGATATGGTTCGCCGCGTTCCTGATCCTCGCAGCGATCGGATCGAACCTGGCGCTCTGCGCCTATCAGGCCCTGTTGCCCGAATCGGTGCCGCGGCGCGATTGGGGCGCCGTCTCGGGCGTCCGCGGGGTGACGACGCTGGCGGGAGCGGTGCTGGGCTTCGGCATCGCCGGAGCAATGCCGGATCCTAGCTATACTTTTCTGGTGGTCGCCGCGATCATGGCGCTGGGCGGACTCACGCTGCTGGGCATCGGCGAGGGCGTCTACGACGACGACGAAGAGCACGCGCATGTTCGCGACTGGCACGACTTCATCGTGGTCTTCGTCGCTCGCACGCTGATCTTTTTCGGATTGATCATGCTCCAGACGTTCGTGCTGTTTTT
>JASHXG010000240.1 GCA_030043675.1 Vulcanimicrobiota bacterium | reverse complement strand
ACATCGCACCCTCGCCGCTCGACGCCCGGCGGATTTGGGTCGGCACCGACGACGGTTTGGTGCAGTTGACGACCAATGCCGGCGCGAGCTGGAGCAACGTGACGCCGGCGGGAATCCCGGCGTGGGGCCGGATCGACACGGTCGAGGCGTCGAGCCGCGTTGCCGATCGTGCCTACGTTGCGATCGACCGGCACGTCTTGGGCGATGCCCGACCGTATATCTTGACGACTGACGACTCCGGTGCGACTTGGCGAACGATCGTCAACGGTCTCCCGCACGATCAATACGTGCACGTCGTCCGCGAGGATCCACAGAACCCCGATGTGCTCTACGCGGGACTGGAGCAAGGGGTTTGGTTCTCGCTCGATCGCGGCGCGCACTGGCAGAGCCTGCGCCTCAACATGCCGTCGGTGGCCATCCACGACATGCGGATTCAGCCGCGCGCCCACGACCTCGTCATTGCCACGCACGGGCGCGGTTTTTGGATTCTCGACGATCTCGACGCGCTCAGTGGTCTCGATGCTGCGCAGCGCAGCGCTACGCCAACCCTCTTTCCGATCCGAACCACCTACACGTGGTACCGATGGTGGACCGACTCCTACGGCACGCAGCCCGATGAATGCTGTCTCGAAGCCGGTGCCTACAGCGGTGAGAATCCACCCGCAGGCGCGCTGATCAGCTACTACCTGCCGTCGGCGTCGCCGGCGTCGATCGAGATCGTCGATGCCGGCGGCACGACGATTCGCTGTCTCACTTGGACCGGCACCGCCGGGCTCAACCGCGCGGTTTGGGACCTGGCCGAGACGCCGCCCATTCCCTGGCTGAGCGCTCGCAGCTGGAATCGCGGCGGCGACGGCCCGGCGGTCGTCCCAGGCCGCTACACGATTCGCTTACACGTCGCCGCGCAGAGCTTCGAGCAACCGCTGACGGTGCTCGCCGATCCGCGCGCATCTTGGACGCAAGCCCAGTACGTCGCGCGCTACACCTTCGTCAAAGCGCTCGACGACGAGCTCTCTGCGATCGACGTCGCGCTGAATCGCCTCGATAAGATGGACCAAACGCCGGAAGTCGCCGCGCTGCGAGCGCAGTTCACGTCGGGCGTCGTGAACTCAGAGGACGATCAGCTGATGCCCGATCGCCTGCGGGAGCGGCTGACGATTCTTCAAGGCGCGATCGCGCTCTCACAAGGGCCGCCGCTTCCACCCCACGAGCGCGAAGCTGCCGCGATTCGCGTGCAGTTCGATTCCGCGATGGCGGCCTATCACGCGTTTCTTGAAGCCCATCACCTGCCGCCGGACCCGGCACCGGCGGTCTGCTCTCGTCATCCTTCGACAAGCTCAGGATGACATTTCCTTCGACAAGCTCAGGATGACAGCGGGAGGATTGACGTAATGAGGTATTTCGCGCTTTTGGCGTTGCTCGTCGTCGTGCCGTCGATTCCGGCCTGGGCCGGCACGACCGGCGGCATCAGCGGAACCGTTACCGAAACGGGAGGCACGAAGCCGATCGCCGGCGTGACGGTCAGCGTCACCAGCCCGTCGCAGAGCGCGAGTACGAGCACCGACGCGCGGGGCCACTTTGCGTTCGTCTCGCTGGCACCCGATGATTACACCGTCGCCCTTTCCAAGAGCGGATACGAGCCGGCTTCGTACGCCGGCGTCGCGGTCTTCGCCGACGCGCAACAGACGCTCACCCTCTCGATGCGCATCGCGCTCAAGACGATTGCCAGCGTCACGTCGCGGAGCGCGGCAAGCTTGGTCCGCCCCGGAACGACCGCCGATCTCTACTCGGTCAACGCCGCGCAGCAGGAGCGAACGGCCGTGCTGGGCGGCGGCGGCATGCTCAACAGTGCCTACTCTGCCATCGCGTCGGTTCCCGGCGCCTTCGTTCCGACCAATCAGAACGGCTATTTGGCCGCGGTGCACGTCCGCGGCGGCGATGCCTACGAGGTCGGCTACGAGTTCGACGGCGTTCCGGTCAACCGCGCCTTCGACAACTATCCATCGGGCTCGCTCTCCTCGCTCGGTCAACTCGAGCTGCAAGTCTATACCGGCGCTACGCCGTCGAACGCCGAGGCGCAAGGCCTGGCCGGCTTCATCAATCAGGTCATCAAGACCGGAACCTTTCCGGGATACGCGACGGCGAACGCCGGCTTCGGCACGCCGACTTTCTACCACAGCCTGAACGTCGAGGCCGGCGGCGCGACCCCCGACCGCATGTTCTCCTACTACGTCGGCATCGGCGGCTACAATCAAGATCACATCTACATCGATCAGTTTGGCGGCGCCGACCTTGCGGACGAGTTCGGGCAGCAGCTCGGAGAGTGCCCGAGCCCGGCAGCATTGCGTTCCACCTACTTGCCGTCGTGCTATACGAACGGCAAGCCGAATGTCGGTCAGAACGGGACGCCGGGCTGGATCCTCGGGCCGTTCGGATTCGGCACGATCAACCCGGCCAACCTCGCGACGCGTACCTCGGTCGCCAACTTCCACATCGCGATCCCGCATAAAAACGACGGCCTGCGCGACGACATTCAGCTGCTCTATGACAACGACGAGATCTTCACGACTTTCTTGAGCTCCGTCAACGACGAGGGTTACAACAACTGGATCAACACCGTCGGCAGCTTTCCGCCCTACTACCTCGACGCGTACCAGTATCGCGGACCACTCGGCACGTTTCTTCCAAAAAACTATGCGTCGCTCGTCGTGCCATACTACTACCCTTCGTCGCCACCGCATCCGTTCGATGGCCCGATTCCCGACGCGTACAATCAGCGCGATCGCGGTTACAACGGCCAAGCCATCGTCAAGCTCCAGTATCAAAAGAACTTCAGCTCGAGCGCGTTCATGCGCGTCTACGGCTACACGTACTATTCGGACTGGATCGAGAATGGTCCGATGATGTCGCTGCAGCCCTATGCGTACTACGACTCCGGCGATTACGAGATCAACAATCACACCAGAGGCATTAGCCTCTCCTTCACCGATCAGATCAATCAGCAGAATCTCCTGGAAGCGGAGGGCTCGTACACGACGGCTACCGGCGCGCGAATTTACAACGAACAGATGTTCCAGTATGGGTTGTCGTACGGCAACGCGTTCGCCGTGCTGGTAAACCAGCACGACCCGTTCAGCGGAACCTGTTACCGGCTCGCACACGGCTCGACGACGCCAACGACGTGCGGCGATGGCCAGGGCGGCGGGGTCACGTATGGGCTGCTTCCTACCTTCTTAACGCTGAGCAATCCGACCGCGAACGGCAACGTCAGCGGTCTGAGCTGCGGCGGCGGTCCCTGCGCTTACTATGTCGTCGAGAACGGGGCGTACGGCTTGAACAACACCGTCGTCCCATACTTCTCCGGCTACTCGATCACCGATCAGTGGCGTCCGAGCGACCGGCTTTTCTTCAACTTGGGTGTTCGTGTCGACAATTACAGCTTTGTCGGCGCAAACACCGACACCGGAGCGGCGCGCGATTTCTGGTTCAACGCCTTCAACGAAGATACGTGCTACGACACGCAGACGCTAACGCTGATCGACCGCAGCGCGCTGATCGGATCGGGCCCGTGGAGCACGAACTCGCAAAAACCCTGCTCGGCATTCGGCAAGCAATACGTCGACGCCAACATGCAGAACACGCCCGGCGCCTTCGACTACAACATCCCGCAGCCGCGGGTTGGCGCAACCTATACGGTCAGCGCGAATACGGTGCTCCGCGCAAGCTATGGCAAATATAACGAACAGCCCAGCTCGGCCTACGAACAATATGACACGCTCGAGCAAAACCTCCCCGACACGCTCTCGCAGTTCTATCCGCTCGGCTTCACCAGCCCTGGGCACGACGTCGCGCCGTCGATCTCGTACAACAGCGACCTGTCGATCGAGCATCACTTCCAGGGAACGGACATGTCGTTCAAGCTCACCCCTTTTCTAAGGCAGACTCAGGGTGAGGTGAACAGCTTCTACATCAACTACGTGGCGGAAATTACCTCGGGTCTGAATGCCGGGTATCAGACCTCACGGGGCTTCGAGTTTCAATTCGACAAGGGCGACTTCACCCGCAACGGCTTTTCGGGGCAGCTTTCCTTTGCCTACACGTACGCGACGGTGCGCTACAGCACGCTGCCGAACGGAACGACCATTCT
>JASHXG010000239.1 GCA_030043675.1 Vulcanimicrobiota bacterium | reverse complement strand
TGATCTGCGGCGCGATCTTCTGCATGTTGAGCATGGCTTTGAACTGCGCCGTGTTCAGGGGCCAAAACAACAGGCGAATAATCGCCGCTAGGATGACCAGGCTCCAGCCCAGGTTGTGGATCGGCCTGTTGATATCTTGGACGACGGTCCAAAGGATGTTGACGATCGGATCGAGCCACGAGGTCGCGAGAAGCAAGTGCAAGTGCACGATTTACCGCGGCCCTTTCGGCACGAAATCGACGCCGCCGGGGTTCCACGGATGACAGCGAGCGAGGCGCGCAGTCGCCAGCCAAGTGCCGCGCAGCACTCCATGCTCGCGAATCGCGACCAGCGCGTATTGCGAACAGCTTGGATAGAAGCGGCACGCCGGCGGCAGCAGCGGCGAGATGCAGAGCTGATAGAGCCGAATGAGGCCGAGCAAGATAAAGCGCACGAAACGCATTACTCGCCGACCAACGCCGAGGTTACCTCGGCGCGCAGGTCGGCGAAGCGGGCTTGGGCCGCAGCCGGTCGAGCGACGATGAGCAGACGTAGCGGCTCACACCGCTCGAGCGTCTCGTGCACGATCGCCTTCAAACGGCGACGGAGCTTATTTCGGGCCACAGCCTTTCCGATCGACTTGTTGACGGTGACGCAGACGAGCGAAGAAGGATCGCCGTCGACCGCGTCACTCCGGTAAATCGTGAGATTTCGGGTTGAGATGCGCTGCCCTTGCCGGCGCAGACGGGCAAGATCCGCCTGGCGGTGCAAGCTGGCGAAGCGACGCATCAGACCGTAAGGCGATGACGCCCCTTCTTACGGCGACGCGCCAGGACCTTACGCCCGTTTTTCGTGCTCATCCGCTCGAGAAAGCCGTGCACGCGCTTGCGCCGGCGGTTATGCGGCTGATACGTCCGCTTCATCAACGTTCCTTATACGGCAAAATCACTACGTGCCCCACACCTATGCGGCAGACAGCCCCTGATTATAGCCAGCACCCGTCCAAAGCGCAAGGAAATCGGTACAATGAGCGAGCTCTCGCTTGCCGGCGGGAGCCGAGTTGGGCTGCGGCGCGGGCGGCCGCCTCGCGACCGGCGTATCAGAGGCCCGCAGTGAGAATGCTCTGGTTGCTCCTCGCAGCGCTCTTAATGGGGCAGACGCCCTCGACGGTCAGGCAACAGGTCTGGCTGGCCATGAGCGACATCCACCTCGACCCGTTCGATCGCTCGCCGTTCCCGAGCCGCTTCGGGGAAGATGCAAACCCGGCGCTCTTCTACGCGGCGCTCGCGCAGATGAAGCACGCAGTTCCCAATCCGGCGTTGGTACTGCTCCCGGGCGACTTCTTCGCGCACCACTTCGCGCGCCGCGTGCACGCCCATGCCGGCGCCGGCACGCCCGATGCGGCGGGCATCGCCACGATGCGCCAGATTGCGTCGGCGTTCGCGCGGACCTTCCCGCACGCGCAGTTCGCGATTGCGCTGGGAAATAACGACGCGCCGTGCGGCGACTACCGCAGCACCAACGGCAGCGCGTATCTCGCGGCGGTCACGCGCATCTGGGAGCCGTTGGTGAATCGCGGCGGCGCGGCGCCCGGCTTTGCCTCCTCGTTCGCGCGCGGCGGCTACTACACGGCGAAGCTTCCGCTGGCCGGGATGCGTTTGATCGTGCTCAACACCATTCCGATGTCCACCGAATACGCCGGCAACTGCGGCGACGACGGAGCGCATAGCGCGTCGGCGGAGCTCACGTGGCTGCAAAGCGTGCTGCAGTCACCGGGTGACGGCGAGCGCAACGTCGTTCTCATGCACATCCCGCCCGGCTTCGATGCATTTGCGACCGAGTACGTTCACGGCTTTGTCGCGTGGCGATTCCTCAAGACGCCTTACGATACCGCGCTCGTCGGCATGCTCACGGCGCCCGCGAATCGCGTCACATACGCGATCGCGGGGCACGCGCACCGCTTTGACTTTCGCCTTGCCGGCAACGTGCCGATCATCGTTCTCGGCTCGATCTCGCCGATCTACGATAACAACCCGGCATTCTATGCAATGCACGTCGACGGAAACTCGCTGCGCGACATCGATGTGTTTACGTTCGACAACTGGACGCAGGCATGGGCTCCGGCGCGAAGTTTTGCGGCCACGTGGGGCGTTGGGCGCATGGATGCAGCCGCACTGGCAAAGCTGCACGTGCGCTTGGCGGTCGATCCCGAGATGCGCGCGCGCTGGGACGAACAGGCCAACGGTTGGCCTTCTTATCGCGTGTTGCGTCCCACGTGGACGCGCTGGTGGCGCGTTCCGTGGTGCGCGCAAAACCTGCTCACGCCGGATTTCGACGGCTGCGCCGGCATCCGGCGACGGGTCGAGGTGGCCCGGATCGTGTTGGCAGCCGGCGGCCTGGCCGCGGTCGTCCTGCTGGCGCTCTGCGTGGTCCTGCTCGTCCGCCGTCGCGCTAGCGCGGGGTGAGCGCAGGCTCGAGGAGGGTCAGGGTTCCCGCGCCGGCGTCGAGCTCGGCGAGCACGCCGATCGGAAGCACCCACTGCGTGGGGATATGGCCGATCGGAGCGCCGGCCACGGCCGGGCGCCCGGCGGCGAGCAAACGCTCGGCAATAACCTGCTCGGCCGTCGGTGACGAACCCTTCGGCGAGCATTTGGTGCACTGCCCGACGAGGACGCCGCGCGCTGCCGTCAACGCGCCGGCGAGTGCCAGCTGGGTCAGCATCCGGTCGAGCTGGTACGGCGCCTCCTCGGTCTCTTCGAAGAAGAGCAGCGCGTCCCGCGCGGGCACCGCGAAGGGCGTGCCGGTCAGCGCGGCGATCAGCGAGAGGTTGCCGCCGGCCAATCGCCCGCGCGCTCGCCCGGAGACGATCGGTTGCGGATCTTCGATCTGCAACCGGGGCGAAAGCTGCGCCGAGAAGAGCAGCTGCTCGACGTACGCGCGTGCCGCACCGCTCCAGGATGAGCCATGCGCGCCGAGCGGGCCGTGAAACGTCACGACTTCGGCGCGCGTCGTCACCGCGTTGAGCAGCGCGGTGAGATCGGAGAAGCCCAGCACGATCTTCGGATCCTGGCGGATCGCCGCGTAGTCGAGCAGTTCGAGGATTCGCATCGTCCCATAGCCGCCCCGAATCGCAACGATCGCGCGAACGCTCGCGTCGCGGGCCATGTGGTTGAAGTCGGCCGCGCGCTGCGCATCGGTCCCGGCGAGGTAACCGTCGCGCGCGCGAACGTAGTCTCCCATGACCGCGACGAGTCCTAGACTCTCGACGTGCGCGCGCGCCTGCGCGATATCGGCATCGGTCGGCGGCGAGGCGGGAGCGATCAAGCCGACCCGGTCGCCGCGCGCCAGCATCGGGGGGCGCTGCAAGGGGCTTGGGAAGGCGGGGATGACCGGTGCGAGCGCACCCAGCGTCAGGGCTTCAAGAAATTCGCCGCGCGTCTTCATGGCACGCGTCGAGATGTGCAATTCGCGGCTTGGCGGGCCCTTCAGGCGAGGTCGCTTGCGAGCACGCCGAGCGGGGGGAACCGCCTAGGGGCCGCCGTAAGTTGGTGAAGTTTTGAGCGCTGAGACTCTCCAACCGCCTGCCCGCCTGCGCGTCGTCGTCACCGGCCTGGGCGCGGTCACCCCGGTCGGCAACACGCGCGATGACTTCTGGAGACGCCTGATCGCCGGCGAATCGGGAATCGGCCCGATTACCGCCTTCGATGCGAGCGACTTCATTACGCGGATTGCGGGCGAGGTCAAGGATTGGGACCCCGAGCGGCTGATCGGCCGCAAGGAGGCTCGCCGCATGGATCGCTTCACGCAGTTCGCGCTGGTGGCCGGCCGGGAAGCGATCGAAGACGCGAAGCTTCCCGACGACCCCGAGTTCAAGAGGCGCGTGGGCGGTGTCATCGGCACCGGCATCGGCGGAATCATCACGTTTTGGCTCAACTCCGACAAAGCCAACGAGAACGGGACCTGGTCGAAGGTGACGCCGTTCTTCATCCCGATGCTGATGGCCAACGCGGCGCCGGCGCACATTTCGATGACCTTCGGCTATA
>JASHXG010000238.1 GCA_030043675.1 Vulcanimicrobiota bacterium | reverse complement strand
CCGATCCACTCTCCGCTTCCAATCCCTTGGGGCGGATGGCCGAGCAGCATCGAGCTCAACGTCACCCAAGACATGGTCGACGGACTCGCCAGCGATCCCGTCAATACCTTGCTGTGCCCGAGGATGTGGCAAACCTCGGCCGGCTAGCTCGGTCGAAGCACCTCCCAGTGCTCGATGCGACGGGTTCGCAACTCTAGCGTCGTCTGCGTTCGTGCGCGACCTGTCGGAGGCTTTGCCCCTGCGCAGGCCAGGGTGCGTCGTGCGCGTTGCGTTCGGCGACGCGTTCTCCGAGGGCCCGTATCCTGGCGGCGGCCTCATCCGAGTTTGTCCGCTGCAGGGGCCTTATCTCTGCAAGAATCCGTGCGTCGCGCGTGATGAAGATCGTCTCCCCCGCTGCTACGCGGTCCATAATCTCGAGGAACCGCGCCGCGGCCTCGGCAAGCTCGATGGTCGTGTCCATATGCCCACTCCAGCTCGTGGCTCAACGTCTGCGACCCCGGCGGCTTTTCAGGCCAACTCGGAGGCCTCCCGGCCGCGAGCTCCAACAAGTGAAAATGCCTCTAGCGGCACGGAGTCGCTGTGATAGCAACCGATAACGTACCCGCCCCGACTGACGGCTACTCGATTTGGCTTCAGGCACGCTCGGCCGTAACGAGCGCGCAGTATCCGCGCCGCATCGCGTACACGATCACGATTACCGGGCTCGACGGCGAGACGCCCGCCGCCGGCCACTATCGCGCCGTCTGCTCGGCGGACGACGGATCGATTCACGTCTTCCCCATCAGCGACGAGCAATTGGCGCAGGCGCCCCCGGTGCCGCATGGCGCCGATGCGTACGTGAATCTTTTCCTATCGGAAGGCCGAGGCGCGCCGGCCGTCGCGAGGCTTCGGGTAGCGCACCCGGCGCCCTATCAGGATTTTCTCGGCTGGCCGATCCTGTCGCCGACCTTCACGTTCGGGATGCGTTACGGCACCGGCGGTATCGCAGCGCCGTCGCCCGCCGAGAGCTCGCTGCGCGTCATCGCCATCGTCTCGGCGCAAGCTCCGGAGTATCGAGTCGACCTCATCGATACGCCGGTCGTCGACGACGTAGCGACGTACCACCTCCGGCTCACGCCGCTGCGCCGGCCAAAGGAGAACCGCCTGCGCGACCTCTGGGTCGGCGAAACCGATTACTTGCCGCGCAAGGCCGTCATCGCGGGAAACTTCACGATCGCACCGTTGGTCGACGTGCCCTGGACGGTCGACTTTTCGATCCTCGACGGCGCGCTATATATTGCGCGCGAGAGGGCAGAGCGCGCCCTCTACCTCGCGCATCACCGCGTCGTCCAGAATGCGGTCGTGGCGTTCCAAGATATCCGCGAACCCGACGGCTCGCTCTACGATAGCCCGCTGATCGAACCGGAACGGACCGACGCGACCCTGGTAGAGCCCACGAACTAAGCAGGGTTGCCATGGCCCAGCCTCCAAAGATGACCGAAGTCATCTTTTCTTAGTGAGGGGCAGGGTTGCGTATATTTCCTAACCCCGGGGTCGGTGCCGAGGCCAGGGGCGTCGACCTCGCGCGACTGAACGTCACGGGCTTCGAGGCGATCTATCGCGCCTGGCTCGAGCATTCCGTCTTGCTCTTTCGCGATCAGCGTCTCACCGACGCTCAGTTGATCGCGCTCAGCCGCCGCTTCGGGGAGCTCGATCTCGCACCGGTTCAGGAGACGGGGCGACGCTTCGTCGAGGGCCTGCCGGAAGTGTACGTGGTCTCGAACGTCGTCGAGAACGGCCGGCCGATCGGCAGTCTCGGCAGCGGCGAGGCCGCCTGGCACACCGACATGTCGTATCTCGAGTATCCGCCGATCGCGAGCATCCTCTACGCGCTCGAAGTTCCGCCGGCCGGAGGCGATACCGCGTTCGTCAACATGTACTCGGTATACGAGGCGCTACCCGAGCGGTTGAGACGCAGCATCCGGGGACTTCGCGTCAAGCACGACGGTACGTACAACAGCGGCGGCTACGCGCGTGAAGGCGTAGTGGTAAGCGACGATCCGCGTGAATCGCCCGGCACGCTTCATCCCCTCGTCTGCACGCATCCCGAAACGGGGCGGCGCGTCTTGTATCTTGGCCGCCGTCGAAACGCGTATCTCGAAGGCTTCGACCTCGCCGTCTCCGACGCGCTGCTCGACGAACTCTGGGCGTACGTCGATCGCGCGGAGTTTACGTGGCGAAACCGCTGGCGCGCCGGCGACCTCGTGCTCTGGGATAATCGCTGCACGATGCACCGCCGCGACCCGTTCGATCCATCGTCGCGGCGCGTCATGCACCGCACGCAGATCAAAGGCCGGGAGCGGCCGGCCGCATGAGCGTGGAGAGCGCCGACCGGCGCAGCCTGCGTTCGTTGAGAATCAGCGTGCCCAATCAAATCTTGGGCGTGCTGTGCTTGATGTACCTCGTGCTTTACATCGATCGCGTCAACATCGCGACCGTGGCACCTCGCATGACCGCCGATCTAGGGCTCAACAACGTCCAGTTCGGGTTGGCCATTTCCGCGTTCGCATATCCATACGCGCTCTTCCAGCTCGTCGGCGGTTGGGTCACCGACCGTCTTGGGCCATATCGTACGCTCGCGCTGTGCGGCGTGGTCGTCTGTTTGGCGACGATCTTCACCGGCGCGGTCGGCAGCCTAGCCGCGCTGGTGGCCGCTCGGCTCGCATTGGGATTCGGCGAAGGCTCGGCGTTCCCGACGGCGACGCGCGCGATCGCCATCTGGCTGCCGTCGGCGCGCTGGGGATTCGCGCAGGGCGCCACGCACGCGGCGGCGAGGCTTGGCAACGCGATCACGCCGTTGATCGTCGTCGCATTGCTCGCCTACGT
>JASHXG010000237.1 GCA_030043675.1 Vulcanimicrobiota bacterium | reverse complement strand
TACTGCTCGATCAGCGTGTCCTGCACCATCTGCTGCAAGACTTGGCGCGCGATCGGGCTGGCTTCGAGGCGGGCTTGGAAGGCGGCCTGGCTGATCGGCTGGCCGTTGACCGTCGCAACCGTGCCGCCACTTGCGCATGCCGCCAGCGACATGCCGATGAGAAGGCCGGCAAGGCCCGCGGTTATGCGTTGGGCTATCGACATCGTAACTCCGTAGGAGAGGAAATCAGTGCGTGCTAAGCGGGGCCCTTGGCCCCGCATTCCGTCGCCTGGTTCGCGCGGCGCGGCACAGGTCCTCTCGGCGCGCCGCGCACGGTCAACTCGCGCGGTGGACGAAGCCAAAATTTAAGGAGATCGGCAACCAAGCCGTCACTTCCGTTCCGCCACCGGGCGGGCGAGAGACTTTCATGGTCTGCGAGACGGTGTAGACGATGTAGAGCCCGCGGCCCGACTCGGCCATGGGATCGGGCAGCGAGACGGCTCCCTCCCATTCGAAGCCGGGGCCGGAGTCGCGAACGCGCAGCACCGCGATGCCCCGATCCCAAGAGAGCTCGATCGCAATTGGGCCGGGAGCGTGGCGCACGACGTTACCGACCAGCTCGCCGAAGACCATCGCCGCGGCGTCCAAATCGCAGTGTCCGTCCGCGTGGCTAGCCAAATAGTCGAGCAGGTCGCGCCGCGCATCGTACGCGCGACTTGCATCGGCAGACTCGAAGCGCCATCTCATGCCGCACTCGTGTCCTGGACGGCTTGGAGCTGGGAACGGCGGATGGTCAGAATCGCGACGTCGTCGCGGCCGCGGTGCTTACCCAGGATGCGATCGCGAATTGCCGGCGCGGGCTCACGCCGTTCGCTGGTGCGCAGCGAGGAGAGGACCCGGCGAAGGCGCGCTTCGCCCTCGATGACGTTGCGCTCGTTCTCGATGATCCCGTCGGTGTAGCAGACCAACATCTCACCGGGAAAAAGTTGCTCGTTGCGACAGCTGACCTGCAGCCGTTCGGTCGCGCCCAGCGGAGGCGCGCTGCTGCTCAGCTCGCGTATTTTGCCCGTGGGCGGCACGATCAAGGCCGGCGGATGGCCTGCCGTCGCCAACGTCACCGCGCCGCTGCGCGCGTCGATCGCTCCACAAAGCGCCGTGACGATATGGTCGCCTTGCGTGCGCAGCACGTCGTTGGCGCGTTCGAGAATCGCGGCCGGATCGTGCTCGATCGAGGCCAGGGTAAAGATCGTCTGGCGCACACGGCCCATGACGATCGCCGCCTCGAGGCCGTGACCGGTGACGTCGCCGATCGAGAAGACGTAGCGCCGCTCGTCGAGCGTGAAGACGTCGTACCAGTCGCCGCCCATCGCGGTCACCTCTTCGGCAGGGACGTAGGTCGCGTTGAACGACACGTACGGCGAAGATGGAAGGGCCTGCGGCAGCTGCGCGCGGTGAAACGCATCGACGACGCGCTGCAGTGATTCGACGTGGCGCTCGGCGCTATCGTAGCCCGCTAAAACCCGATTCTGATAGCGTATCCATGCGATTGCCGAAAGCAAGACCAAACCGATTAAGGCCAGCGAGATCGACGAGATCGTTCGCAGCTTGCCGAAAAGGTCGTCGAGCAGCGAGTCCGAGCGGGCGTCGAGCGCGTTTCTCAGCAGCTCGGACTGTCTGCGAAACTCGTCGATGATTGCTTTTCCGCGCAGCTGCAGGTGCGCCGCTGCTTTGGGATGAGGCGCTCGAAGGGAAGGTGCCGCGACCGTTTGTTCCCAGAGCGCGTTGAGCGCGGCGAGACGCTCGGCGCGCCGCTGCAGCAGCGTCGAGCGAAGCGGGGCAAGCTCGTTGCGCAGAGCCGCCAATGCGCTCGGCATGCGAGCGCGCGCCGCGCTGTAAGGCGTCAGCAAAATCCGATCGCCGGTCGCCACGTAGCCGCGGATGCCGCTCTCCTCGTCGATCTGCAGACCCAAAACGGCGTCTTGCGTCATCGTTGCTTGCCGCAGTTGCCGGTACTGCCCCGTCGCATTGGCTGCTAGACGCGCATTTACCAGATCGGCCGCGATCAGAATGAGCAGAATGATCAGCGCCATCACGCCGATCGCCGCCGGGGCGATTCGCGCAGCGTGTTTCACAGTGCGGGCCTCACATCGCCTCGAGAAGTCCGCGCAGAAGCGGCATCCAATGGGCGGTTTGCGCGCCGGGAGCCCGCCCCCTGCTCGCAGGCAGGTCGACGAGAATGCGTCCGTCGCCAAATCGAAAGCGATTTTTCGTGAGCGATTGAAACTTTGCAATCGCCGAAGGATCGAGTTGAAATCCCGAGCCGACTCCGAGCGTCAAACGATGGTCGTCGACGACGACGCGCGTCACGTGCTTGCGCAGAGCGATGGCGCGGAGCTTCGTCAGCTCGATGAGATTGCGTAACGGCAGCGGGAAGGGTCCGAAGCGATCGCGCACGCCGGCGGCGACCTCCTCGACTTCCGCTTCGGTGCGCGCCTTGGCCAGTTGCTGATAGACGGCGATCTTCTGCGAGACTTGTGCGATGTAATCGCTTGGAATGAAGGCGCTGATCTTGACGTCGATGACGGCCTCCTGCCGTTCCTCGAGCGGGCTTGCCATCCCGCGCCGCTGCGCGATCGCTTCGGCGAGGAGCTCACAGTAAGTATCGAACCCGACCGAGGCGATGAATCCCGACTGCGCCGCGCCCAGCAAGTTGCCGGCGCCGCGTATCTCGAGATCGCGCATCGCAATCTGCAATCCGGAGCCAAGATGGGCGAACTCGCGAATTGCCTCCAGCCGTGCCTTAGCCTCTTCGGTCAGAGCTTTGTGTCCTTGATATAACAAATAGCAGTAAGCCTGGTGATTCGAGCGGCCGACTCGGCCCCGCAGCTGGTAGAGCTGCGCCAGGCCGAAGCGATCCGCATCGTTGACGATCATGGTATTAACGTTTGGGATGTCGATACCGTTCTCGATGATGGTCGTTGCGATTAAAACGTCGATTTCGCCGTCGATGAAGCGCCGCATCACCGGTTCGAGCTCGGCTTCGCTCATCTGCCCGTGACCGACGGCGATGCGCGCCCGCGGCACCAGCCGTTCCAGCGCGGCGCGCACCGCATAGATCGACTCGATGCGGTTGTGCAGGTAGTAGACTTGACCGCCTCGGTCGAGTTCGGCGGTGATGGCGCGCTGCACGACGGCGTCACTGGCCGGCACGACGAGCGTCTTGATCGACATGCGGTTCTTGGGCGCAGTCTGAATCAGCGAGAGCTCGCGCACCCCAAGCAGCGACATTTGCAGCGTGCGCGGGATCGGCGTGGCTGAAAGCGTCAGCACGTCGACGCTCGCGCGATACTCTTTCAGCCGCTCCTTGTGCATGACCCCGAAGCGTTGCTCTTCGTCGATGACGATCAAGCCGAGATCGGCGAAGGCGACGTCTTTTTGGAGCAGGCGGTGCGTCCCCACGATCACGTCGACGCGTCCCTCCGCCAAATCGCGCAGAATGCGCTTTTGCTCGGCCTTTGGAGTGAATCGCGAGAGCTCCTCGACTCGTACCGGAAAGGGCGCGAACCGCGCGCTGAAGGTACGATAATGCTGATCGGCGAGCAGCGTCGTGGGAACGAGTACGGCGACTTGCTTCTTATCGGCGATGGCCTTGAATGCCGCGCGCATCGCGACCTCGGTCTTGCCGTAGCCGACGTCGCCGCAGATCA
>JASHXG010000236.1 GCA_030043675.1 Vulcanimicrobiota bacterium | reverse complement strand
GCTGGGAACGCTGCTGAACGCCGGGGTGCCGATGGCAACGTGGTGGCTCGCCTACGGAAGCTGCGGTGAAGGAGGCGACTATTCGCCACACCTCTACGGATGGCAGCGCTTCGGAAGCAGGGCGCTTTTCTCCGACGGCCTGCCGAATGCGAACGCGGGCTGTCCGAATGCTCCGCGCATCGCGGGGGGCACCCCATTCCCGACCGGGCGCGTCATGACGCTCTTCGCGCGTGAAGTTCCACCCGGCTCGAGCGTGCGCAGCGTGCGCGTGCCGGCCATGTTCGGGTCCTCCGTCCGAGCCTACGGCTTCGCCGAGAGCGGCGGTTATGCGCTCGTGCTCTTCAACAACGCGCTGCATTCGACTGAGGTGGTGGCGCGAGTGCGGGGCGCCGGCAGCGCTTTTAACGCAACCGTGACGGTCTACGGCAAAGAACAGTACGACCACTCGCGCGACAACCGGTGGGTCGGCCCGGTCTTTCGCAGCCTCGGGCACGTCGGCACGAGCGTACCGCTCGCGCTCGCGCCCTATAGCATGACCGTGCTGCGACTCGGGAACCTCTAGGAGGCTGCGCGTGCCTCCTGCGCCGCTTCACGTCTGCGCTCGCGTAAAAACTGGAAGAACTCCTTGCCCTCGCGTAGGCGCCGCTTCATAACTTGCCGGTCCCCGATCATGCCGCCGAGCAGCGAGAACATCTTCCGCGGCCGGAAGTAGAACTTGCGGTAAAACTCGTCGACCGACTGGAACATCATCGGCGAAGTGAGCCCGGGATAGTTCAGCGCCGCGTGCTGGACGCCGTGCGTGTCGACGAGATCGCTCTCCTGCGCCTCCAGCCAGCCGTTCTCTTGGGCCTGCTTGTAGAGATAGGTTCCGGGATACGGCGCTGCCAGCGAAACCTGGATCGTCTCGGGATCCATTTCGCAAGCGAACTTGATCGTCTCTTGAATCGTCTCCGGCGTTTCGCCCGGCATACCGAGAATAAAAGTGCCGTGCACCTTGACGCCGAGCTCCCGGCAATCCTTTGAGAAGCGGCGAATGATGTCCAGGCGCGTCCCCTTCTTCATGTTGTTGAGCACTTGCTGGTTGCCGGACTCGTAACCTACCAGAAGCAGCCTAAGGCCGTTCGCCCGCATGATCTCCAGCGTCGCGCGCGGCACGTTAGGCTTGGCGTTGCACGACCAGGTAATTCCGATGCGGCCCAACCGCCGGGCGATCTCCTCGACTCTCGGGACGTTATCGGTCAAGGTGTCGTCGTCGAAGAAATATTCACGCACTTCGGGGAACAGTTCTTTGGCGCGCGTCATCTCGGCTTCTACGCTCTCGACGCTGCGAACGCGATAGAGATGCCCGCCGATCGTCTGCGGCCAGAGGCAGAACGTACACTTCGACTTGCAGCCACGTCCGGTGTAGAGTGAGAGATATGGATGCTGCAAATAGCCGTTGAAGTAGTTCGGAATGGTCAAGTCGCGACGGTAGACGTCGAGCACCGATGGAAAGGCGTCCATGTCCATGATGACGGGGCGCTCGGGCGTGCGTACGATCGCGTCGCCATCGCGGTACGCGAGGCCGTGAACTTCGGAGATCGGCTTGCCGGACGCAACGTCGACGCAGGTGTAGTCGAACTCGCCGACGCTGACCCAGTCGACGGACGGCGCGCTTTTCAGAGATTGCTCGGGCAGCACGCCAACGTGGGCGCCCACCATTCCGACCATGACGCTGGGATTCTCTTGCTTTAACCGGGCGGCGAATTTCGCGTCGTTGGCAAACGACGGCGTGCTGGTGTGCAAGACGATCAGCTCGTACTCTTTTGCGAGCGGCGCCACATCGTCGAAAGAGAGATCGTCGGGCGGCGCATCGATCAACCGGCTGCCTGGTACCATCGCAGCCGGCTGCGCCAGCCAGGTCGGATACCAGAAGGATCGCACTTCGCGCCGGCACTGATAGCGCGAGCCGGCGCCGCCGTCGTATCCTTCGAAGGTCGGCGGATTCACGAACAGGGTCTTCATGAGCCGGGCACTTTCTGCCGACCCCACAAAGAGCCTGCCGCTGGTCGTCAGAGCGCGGCGGCCGCGCTCTGCAGGTCCGAGAAACGTCGGAAGTTCGACCAGGTGATCTGAACCGTCGCCGCGCCGGGGAAGAGCCCGTACCTGCCTTTATACTGCTGGGTCTCTTGGACGACGGCCCAATACCCGGGCAGCACCTCGGCGCGACGGTCGGCGATCAGGCCGGATTTTGCGTATTGGGGCAACGCATCAGGTTGGTAACTGTAGGTGACGACGTTGTTCGCGCCGTCGTAGGAAAACGTTCCGTCTCCATGCGTTGCATCGCGCAGCGTCGACGTGAATGCGATTGTTCCAGGCTGCACGCTCCGGTATTGATACGCGCGTAGATAGCGCGGGTCGAATGGGAGCGCAAAGACCGTGTCGGGCGCTGGATGCTCGTACTGATTCTCGAGCGCCGCTTGCGTTGCGTCATCCGCGGGCTTGCCGTTGATCGTATAACTGACGATTCGCACGCGCACGACTCTGCCGTTTTGCAAAATGCCGTTGAGCACCAAGTCTTCGTGGCGGCTTGAGAATCCGGCGTGCACGTCGAAGACCCGATGCAGCCGGAACGCGACGATGCCTCGGCTGGTCGCCGCAAATCTGTGCGCCACCTGAGTGAGCGCCGGCGGCGCCTCTAGTGCCACCACCACCATCATCACTGCGCTTGTACCCTGGATGCTCGACCGGCGAACGCACCGGCCCAAAAGCGAGCGCGCGCTAAACCAGATTCTAACGGTGATCTAAAATCACGGCGCCATATGCTGCGATGGCGCTGGGTACTGCACAACTGAAAGGGGAATCGCCCATGAACATTTGGATACGAGCAATGACCTTGACGTCCGCGCTCGCGATGGCCGGCGGGGCGGCGCTTGCGGCTCTCCCGGCCGCGGCACAATACGATCAGGTGCCGGCCTACACCACTTGGCAACCCGGATGGGATTCCTATCAATACGACCACCGTCACGTGATGCTGGGGACCGTCGATAGCTTCGCGCCCTACCGATTGACGCTGACGCGCCACAACGGCGTGACCCAAACCATCGACCTGAAACGGGGCACGGCAATTCTGCCGGTGGGCGCAACTCCAACCGCCGGTGAGCGCGTGGCGATCGTCGGTTATTACAGCAACGGCACGTTCATCGCCAATCGCGTGATCCTGCGAGGCTAGCGCCCGGTAACGCCGGCATCGCCTTTCTGGACGGCGCGCCATTCGCCCGATTCGCCCTCGTCGCCATGCCATTCGACGAACCAGCCTCCGCCGCACGGGACGGATGGGCTCTTCAGCTGGCTTGGATCGATCCCAAAAGCCATGAGCACGTGCTGCGACGCCTCGCCCATCTCGTGCGTCCAGCGGTCGAATTCGGGTGTCGAATTGGGTTTCGGAATCGTGCGCATGGCGCGCTGGATGCCGTTGAGTGCCTCGGCAATCGCCGTCGCGATGGATTGATAGTCGACCATTGGAATGTTTCCTCCGATAAGGCTATGAAGACGAGGCTACATACAGCGCGCGGTTGCGAAGATCGAGCGTGAAGGTCCGGCCCGCCCAAAACTGATTGCCGACGTTGCAGTCGTAGATCAAGTTGGCGTAAGTCACCTTAGGGCCGGCAATCGTCGTGTCGGGTGCGCCGATCAGCGCGATCGACGGCGCGCTCGCGACGACCCCGCCCCCGGCCGCCATGGGAACGCGCTTATATCGCGGGTCCGCCAGGTTGATGCCGAGTCTCGATGCAAACGTCCGGTCGAGCATGATCCCTTGCGAGCCGGTATCGATCTCGCACAGTCCGGTCACGCCGCCGCCGAAGTCGAAGCGAGCGAAGAGTCCGAGCGCGACTCCGAGGTCGTCCTGGAGGAGCAGCGGAACTCGGGTTGCCGCCCGCTCGCGTTCCGGGAACGTCTGCGCGTCTTCGACGATCAGCTCGTGGTTACGAAAGTCGAAGGTGGTGGCGATGTTGCGAAACGCCGTGGCCGATATCAAGCCTTCGACGCCGCTTCCGTCGAGCCCCGACCAAACGCCGACCCGCGGAACGTCGATGGTGACGCCTCCGATCGCCAGCGATACGATCGTTCCGATCGGAAGATCGACGCGCTCGCCCGAGAGGCGCAGGCTGACGTACTTGCCGTCGATGGTGACGAACTGCTTGCCCAGGCTCGATGAGAACACGTCGACGCCGGCACCCAGGTCGATCAGCATCGGAACCGGCGGACGTCCATCGACCGATGCCTGTACCTGAATCAATCCCCCGTCGACCTCGGTGAACGGAATGTGTTCGACGGCGTATGCCGCGCTCGGTGCCAGCGCGACCGCCAGGGTCGCGATCGCGATCGTGACGCACCGTGCTCCGCACATCATAGTAAAGCCCGGCCCTGCGCGATCGCCGCGTTCAGCTTGCGTTCTCCGGCCTGTGCTTGCGCATTCAGCCGCTCGAAGACGGCATACTGAGCCGCCGTCGGCCGGTCGTACGCAAGGTCCACATCGGCGGCGAGATACGCGAGATGGCTGCGCAGCTTGGTTTCGTGCAGCACCGACCCTTCGCTCGACAGAATTTGCAGCTGTACCAAGTCGGCGATCTCACCGTCGAGCGCCGCGATCGCCGCATGCGCTTGAGCTTCGGTTAAACGGTGCGCGGTCATTGCGGTATTGAGATTGTCGCGGAGATCGATCGCGTCGTTGATCGTTCGATTGAGCTGATCGAGCGCTGCGTGGATTTGCAGCTGCAGCGCGAGACGCGCGGCCAGCGCGTCCGGCGAGGCGTGCAGCCGAGGATCGAGCGCGACCTCGAAAGATTGCCGCAGACGCTGCCCTCCGTAGTCGAGCACCACGCTATAGCCGCCCGGGACGACGACCGGCCCGTCGACCTCGTCGGTCAAGCCGCCGGCCGCCACCGGCGGCTCGAAGCCGATTACTTCGGTGGCGTCGGGATAGCGCAAGTTCCACTGGAAGCTGTTCATGCCCGGCCCAATCGCGGTACGCCGCTCCTCTGCTTCGCGCCGCGTCCGCGCCGGGTCCCAAGGGCCGGGGCTGGGCGACGCCTGCGCCTTCGGCGAGCGCAGATGGAGCGCGAAGTTTCGAATCAGCCCGCCTCGCGCGTCGAAGAAGGCGAGAGAGACCGGCGTTTTCCCGTCGTAGCTCGCGGGAACGTCAAAGAAGACCGTCGCTCCAAAGGGTGGATTGACGCCGGCGGACGGACGGGGATACTCAGGCGCGCCGTACGCGTGGGTGAGCCAGGCCGTCTGCGGCGCGAAGAGATTGGGTGCATTTGCCGTCGGCGAAGTCGTAAGCTGCTCGAGCAATGCGAGGTTGTCGAGCACCCAAAACGCCCGCCCGTGGGTCGCGATCGCGACCGCCCCCTGGCGCGAATCGATCGCGATGTCACGCACTTGGACGCGCGGCAGGTTGAGCGCGAGCGGCTGCCACGCAGCTCCGCCGTTCAGGCTGACGTAGACGGTATTCTTGGTTCCGGCAAAGAGCAAGTTTGCGTCACGCGGGTCTTGGCGAATCGCGAAGACGTACTGGTCGTCGGGGAGGCCGGTCACGATCGCCGTCCACGTACGGCCGTAATCGGTGGTTTCGAAGACGTACGGATGGAAATCGTCCCACATGTAACGCGAGGCCGTCAGATAGGCGGTGCCTTTGCTGGTATGCGACGGCTCGATGGACGTGATCTGCGCCCATTGCGGCAGATCCGGCGGCGTAACGGCCGTCCAGTGGCCGCCGCCATCGGTGGTCACGTGTACGAGCCCGTCGTCGGAACCGGCCCAAAGAAGGTTGCCGTCGAGCGGTGAGACGGCCAGCGAACAGATTCCCGGGAAGACTTCGGCGCTGGTTTGGTCGAGATCGATCGGACCGCCGGTCGGCGCCTCCGTGCGCGGGTCGTTGCGCGTGAGATCGGGGCTGATCGTTTGCCAGGTCCGGCCGTAGTCGTCGCTGCGCAACACGTACTGCGCACCCACCAGCAGCTCTTTTGGATTCACCGGCGAGAACAGGATCGGATGGGTCCAGCCGAAGCGGTAGCGCAACTCGCCCGAGTATGCGCCTTCCTGATAGTTCGGCCAGGGGCTGACGCTCGAAAACTCTCCGGTTGCAAGATCGTAGCGCAAGAAGATGCTGAAGTAGCCGCTGCCGTAGGTGATGTTGGGATCGCCCGGCTGCGGCGCGACGAAGGTGCTCTCGCCGTAGGCGACGTTGTGCCACTCGTCGCTCGCGATCGCGCCGCCGGCCGAAGCGCTCGGACCTTCGACTGAGCCTTCGTCCTGCTGTGCGCCGTAGATGTGGAACGGAAACTGATCGTCGAGCGATACGTGATAGAACTGTCCCGTCGGCTGATTGTGTTCGGGGCTCCAGGTCACGCCGCCGTTGGTCGAGACCGTAGCTCCGCCGTCGTTTCCCTCGAGCAGCACGCGTGAGTCCTTCGGATCGATCCACACGATGTGGTTGTCGCCGTGCGGCGTGTGCAACTCGGTGAACGTTCGAGCGCCGTCGTGCGAGACCCAGAGTGCGTCGACTTCCGGAACGTAGACCGTGTTCGGGTTGTTCGGATCGGCGAAGATGCTCATGTAATAGAAGGCCCGTTGGCGCAGCTTCCACTCATCGTTGGCCTGCTTCCATGTCGCGCCGCCATCAGCCGACCGAAAGACTCCGCCCTGCCTAGCCTGCACGATCGCATAAACGACTCGGGGATTGCCGGCTGCAACCGTCACGCCGATGCGCCCGAGCAATCCTTGCGGGAAGCCCGGATTGTGCGTCAGATTCGTCCAGTGCGCACCGCCGTCCGTGCTTTTATAGAGGCCGCTTCCCGTTCCGCCGCTGGAGAGCGCCCACGGCGTGCGGTAGGCTTGCCACATGGCCGCGTAGAGAACGTCGGGATGCCGCGCGTCCATCACCAGATCGATCGCTCCGGTCTGCGCGTCGACGTAGAGCACTTTGCGCCAGGTCCTTCCGCCGTCAGTGGATTTGAAGACGCCGCGATCAGAATTTCCCTTGAAGACGTGCCCCATGGAAGAGGCGTAGACGACATTGGGATTGCGGGGATCGACGACGATTGCGCTGGTCGTGTGCGTGTCGCGCAAGCCGGCGTACGTCCACGTCTTGCCGGCATCGCCCGATCGGTAGACGCCGTCGCCGGTGATCACGTCGCCGCGGATGTCGCTCTCACCCGTACCGGCGTAGATGACGTTGGGATCGGAGGGCGCAACCGCGAGCGCTCCGATGCTGTCGCTCGAACTCGGCAGCTTACCGTCGGTGAGATTCTCCCAGCTGAGGCCGTAGTCTGTGCTGCGCCAGACGCCGCCGTCGACCCCGCCCATGTAAAACAGGTTCGCGCGCGAGGACACGCCGCTCACGGCGACGACGCGGCCGCCGATAAACGGCCCAACGCTGCGCCACTGCAGCTTGCTCGTCAGTGTTGCGGTTGCATCGGCCGGTGAGTCGGCGCCCGCCGGCAGTAAGGTCGCGGCGCCCGCGAGCAACAGTACGGCGGCGGCGCGCTGCATCGATCGAGAGAGAGAAAGGCTACACTCCATGCTCGCGCGAGTTCGCACTCAGAGCGGGGCGCCCTCTGCTAACACGGGAACACTCACTCATGGCGCTTTTTCACGACCGGGCGGATGCCGGCAGAGAGTTGGCCGAGTCGCTGGCCTCCTATGCCGGCGACTCCAATGCCATCGTGCTGGCGTTGCCGCGCGGCGGCGTTCCGGTCGGTTACGAAATCGCGAAGCGGCTTCGCATTCCGCTCGACGTGTACGTCGTCCGCAAACTCGGCGTTCCGGGTCACGAAGAGTTGGCCATGGGCGCGGTTGCGAGCGATGGCAGCTGCGTCGTCGACGAAGCACTGATCGAATCGCTTGGCGTGGACGAGATGACGCTGGCCGACGTGGTGCAACGCGAGTTGGACGAGGTCCGCCGTCGTGAGGCCGCCTATCGCGAGGGACGCCCGGAGCCGGATATCGCGGGCAAGAACGCGATCGTCGTCGACGATGGGCTTGCTACCGGCGCGACGATGCGCGCGGCGTCGATCGCTCTGCGACGCCGCGCCCCCGCCTCGATCGTGGTCGCGGTTCCGGTCGCGGCGGCGCGCACCTGCGCCGGCCTGCGAAGCGTCGCCGACCGCGTGGTCTGTCCGCATACCCCCGAACCTTTTCGCGCGGTCGGGCTCTACTACGAGAACTTCGAGCAGACGAGCGACGAAGAAGTTCGCCGCCTGCTGGAGCAGGCAGCCGAGACGAGGGGTCGAGGCGCAAGCGCGTAGTATCATGAGAAGATGAAGCGCACGGTCGTCGCCGCTACCGCCTTCGCCGCCCTCGTCGCCCTCGTCGGGATGGCGGCTCCGGCGCAAACGATTCTCTACTCCTTCGCCGCACTGCCGGGATCGGTCGATACCTGCAGATGGTTCAACGACTACCTCAACACCGACCGCTCGATCGACGCAATGACGCGCCAAACGGATTTGCTTTACAACTCGATCGCGCTTCCTCCCGGCGCACCGGTCGCGCTTGGCGCAAGCGCGACGTCGGCGCGTGGTTCTGCGTTGGTCGACTTCAGATTGGGGGGCAAAACCGTCTGCGCGGGCAGCGAGGCCATCTACGGACCGACCCCGTCGCCCTCGGAATCAGCCTCCCCGTTGCCGACCTAAGCGATCTCTTAACGCGCCTAACGCACGTCCCAGTCTGCAGCATCGACCGGATACATCAGCATGTTCCGGGCGAAGCCGCTGACGCGATCGCTGATTGCATCGACGTCCGACTGAAACGCGAGCGGCACGACTGGAACGTCGCCGCGCACGATGCGCTGCATTTCGACGAAGTCGCGGCGGCGACGGGATGGATCGCTCGTAGTCGCTTGATCGAGGAAATACGCGTCGAATCGGGGATTGCAATAGTCGGAGTCGTTGTTTCCGTCGCCGCCGCGCTGCGAGCATGCGAAGACTACCGACTGCTCGGGATCCGCGCCGCCAATCCACTGACTCGATGCAAGCGTGAAGGTGCCGCTGCGCAGCGGGCCGCCGGGTGCGTTGAAAAGCGCCGGCGGGAACGGTTTGACGCGCGCGTCGATTCCGGCGCGGCGTAGTTGCTCTTGGACCAGCACCTCGATCCACGACCCCAGCGTCGGCTCGAAATCGATGGTGACGGTGAGCGGACGGCTCGCCTTCCGCCACGCGCCGCCGATCTCGCGCCATCCATCCGCTTGAAGCTCGCGCGCGACGCGCGGCGGATCGGAGCTCGTCGTCTCGGGCGCCGGATCGTGCCAGCTGAAGACCCGGGGCAGGAACGAATCGGCCGGAGTGAGCGCGCCGAAGCTCGCGCGGGCGATCTCATGACGGTCGATGGCCGCGGCGATCGCCCGGCGCACGTGGACGTCGTCGGTCGGCGAGCGTGACGTCCGCGCGGTGATTTCGTACTCTCCGTTGACCGCAGTGAAGACCAGATGCGCCCCGGGAATGCCGCGCGCTATGGGAATCTGCGCGGGATCGAGGATCTCGACGACGTCGACCTCGTGGGCGCGCAACGCAACCAACGCTGCCTGCGGCGTCGGAATCAGGAGGAATGCGATGCGGTGTAGACGCGGCCGCGGCCGGTAATATGGATTGGGATCCAGCACGATGCGGCTCGCGCGCTGCCACTCCACCACGCGAAAGGGTCCGGTTCCAAACGGCAGCTGGTTCCAGGCCGAATGCACGACGTCGGTCGAGGAGAACGCATGCGCGGGAAGGATCCCGAAGGCAAAGTCGGCTTGAGCGAAGAGCTCGGCGACGGCGGCGTTCCAAGGCTGCTTCAAGCGCACGACGACCGTATACCGGCCGGGCGTCTGCAACGCGGCGACGCGGCGATAGGCATCCTGTGACTCGACCGGATTGCGCGGGTCGAGGATCGCATGGAAGGTGAATGCGACGTCGCGGGACGTCAGCTCCGTCCCATCGGCAAAACGGACGCCCCGGCGGAGATGATAGACGATCGTCTTGCCGTCGGGCGCGACGTCACCGTTGGCGCGCGACGGCACCCGCGTCACCAGGACCGGCACCAGCGTATTGCCGGCCGACAAGCCGACCAGCGTCTGAGTGACGAGCAGATCGTAGCCGATCGTGACTTGATCGTGCGCGAGCAACGGGTTGAGCGACGTCGGATCCACGTTGTCGGCAATCCGCAAAACGTGCGCTTGCGCCAACATCTCGCCGCTGCGCGCGCAGGCCGTGAGCGCGAGCAGGGCTAGCGCCGGCGCGGCTCTCACCCGAGAAAGGCCGCTGCCGTCTCCAGCGTCCCGGAGCCGCCGCGCCAGTGCGCGTACTGCAGCGGCTGTTTGGAGTTCATCGAGGCGGCACCGATTTCGCCGCGCGGATTGATGGCGATCACGCAATACATGTCGGTGTGGATGTCCGGCGCACTTCGCGCCATCATCCGCATGCACTCTTCACAAGCCTCTTGGGGATGGGCTCCGCGCGCCATCTGCTGCACGATGAAGGCCGAGGTGCAATAGTTCGTCATGACGTCACCGTCGCCGGTTGCCGACGCGGCGCCGGCCGCATCGTCCGCGTAGTAGCCGCAGCCTACCAGCGGTGAGTCGGCGACGCGGCCGGGAATCTTCCAGGCCAGACCGCTGGTCGAGCAGCCCGCCACAACCTTGCCCTCGCCGTCGGCCGCAACCATGCCGATCGTGTCGTGATGCTCGCCGTCGATCCAGAAGCTCTTGCGGTCGGGCGTGCTCCGCCACTTCAGCCACGCCTCGAGACTCTTGGGCGTGAGCAGCTGCATCGGCGCGAAACCCATCGCGATGGCGAACTGCAGCGCACCCTCGCCCGCCAAGGTCGTGTGCCGCGTCCTCTCCATGACGAGGCGCGCGACGGAGATCGGATTCTTGATCTTATGCAAGTTGCAGATCGAACCGGCGCGATGTGTCGTGCCATCCATGATGCCCGCGTCGAGCTCGACCTCGCCTTGCGCGTTGGGCAGACCTCCGTAGCCGACGGTCATGACGTTCGGATCGTCCTCGACGACGTTGATGCCCTTCTCGACCGCGTCAAGCAGCGACCCGCCGCCGTCGAGCACCTCTGCGGCGCGCGTGTTGGCGTGAACGCCCCACTTCCACGTAGAGAGAAAGACCGCGCCTGATTTATCCGCCTTGGCCGCAGCCGGCGACGCCGTTCCCAACGAAGCCGCGGTCGCGGCGCCGGCGGCTAAAAACGTGCGACGATCGATCGGTTCCATGAACGTCGTCTTCGCAAGCTTACGAAGGCGCGCCTTCGAGTGGCCGTACGCGCAACGCAACGCTGATGCGCGCGCCGACGGCGCTCCGCGTCTTCGGGATGCCGTGATCGTAGAACCTCTGCGTCTCGTAGCTCATGAGCAGCAGGCTGCCGTTCTCCAATTCCAGATCGAGGATGCGCCGCGGTTTGGCCTTGCTGCGAATCGTCATCAGCCGGGTTGCCCCCAGCGAGATGAGCGCGATTGGAAATCCGGCGACGATCTCGTAGAGATGATCGTTGTGCGGAGCGACGCTGTCACGGCCGTCGCGGTAGAGGTTCAGGCCGGCACTATTGAACGGGACGCCGGTCTGCTCGCGCGCGCGTTGCGCGGCCTGCGCAAGCGCCGGCGGAACGCTCGCCCCGTCGAGTGCATAGCGCGCGACCAACCGTGGCACGTCGACGTAACGGTCGTACATCCGCCGGCGCTCGCTGCGCCAGTCGGCCTGATTCAGCAGCTCCTCGAACCAATCGTGCGCGGTGCGCAAATCGACGAACTGCGGCGTGTACGCAATTTGGCCGCTCTCCTCGTCGAGCAGAACGCGTCGTCCTGCACCAAAGAATCCAAGCTGCGTCAGGGATAGAGGCCGCGAAGCTTGGTGGCTTCGGCGACGCGCGAAACCGCCACGCAGTACGCTCCCTTGCGCATCGAAACGCCGTGCCGGCGGGCCTGCTCGTACGTTTCGCGGAAGGCGCGCACCATCTTACGCTTCAGACCTTCGTTGATCTCTTCTTCGTCCCAGAAGTTTGCTTGAAGGTCTTGCACCCATTCGAAATAGGAGACGGTGACGCCGCCGGCGTTGGCGAGGATGTCCGGCAGCACCATGATGCCGCGGCTAAAGAGGATGTCGTCAGCCTCCGGCATCGTCGGCCCGTTGGCGGCCTCGGCGACGATCTGTGCGCGGACGCGCGGCGCATTCTCGCGCGTGATGACCTTTTCGAGCGCGGCCGGCACCAGGACGTCGCAATCGTACTCGAGGATCGCGCGATTGTCGGCGCGCTCGCCTCCGGTAAAACCGACGACCGAACCCGTTTCAAATTTGTGCGCGATCAGCTGCTTGACGTCGAGCCCCTTGTCATTCGCCACGCCGCCATGTGAATCGGACACTGCCACCACACGATAACCGCGCTCGGCCATCAGCTGTGCGGCGTACATACCCGCGTTGCCGAAGCCTTGGATCGCGACCCGCGCGTTCTCGACGGGTTTCCCAAGCGTGGCCATTGCTTCGTCGACTACGTAGAGGCAGCCACGCGCCGTCGCTTTATCGCGCCCGAGCGATCCCCCGATTGCGACCGGCTTTCCCGTAACGACGCCCGGAATCGAATAACCGTGCTGCATCGAGAAGGTGTCCATGATCCACGCCATGATCTTTGGAGTTGTATAGACGTCGGGGGCGGGGATGTCTTTCTCGGGCCCGATGATGATCGATATCTCGCTCGTGAAGCGCCGGGTAAGATTCTCGAGCTCCTGCATCGACATGTGCTTGGGATCGCAGATCACGCCGCCCTTGGCACCGCCGAATGGAATGTTGATCAACGCGCACTTCCACGTCATCCACATCGCGAGCGCCTTCACTTCGTCCAGCGTTACGTCGGGGTGAAAGCGAATGCCGCCCTTGCCCGGTCCACGCGCCATGTTGTGCTGCACGCGATAACCGGTAAACATGCGGAAGCCGCCGTCGTCCATGCGGACCGGAACCGAGACTTCGAGCACGCGTTTGGGAACGCGCAGATAGCCGTGCAGCGATTCATTGAGCCCAATCAGCAAAGCAACCTCGTCCAGCTGCCGCTGCGCCATCTCCCAAACGTTGTCGCGGGCCTGAACCGCCGATAGATCCATTAGTGCGGGCGGCCGTAGATGCTCGCGCGCAGCGCCGGCAGGTGCGGGTTCTTCCAATGGGTGCCGTCTTCGAATGCGATCTTCAGTGGAACGCACTGCGGGAATGAGGTTTGAATCGGAAAGACGTTGGGATTGAGCCCGAATTCGTGCTTGATCTCGGCGCCGGGCGAGAAGGTCCCCACGTCCCGTACTTCGGCGACGAGGTTACCCTGCACGACCAATCCGAACTCGATGTCCTTCATCACTTTCTGCGTGGTGTTGACGTAGTCGATCGCAAGCGTCGGATTCCCCGCCACCGGATACTGATAGTAGCGGTAACCGTATCCATAAACGGAGGGCCACCCCCAATACGGGCCGATGCCCGGCGGATAGTACGCCGGAACGAATCCCGCCGCGCTCCGCAAATTGCGCTGCGGATTGCAATTCGTGATTTTGATGGGGTGATGTCCGGGTACGTACTCGAGCGCTCCGGCGGGTGCGCCCATTAACAGCCATGCGGCTGCAACGCACGGCAAGAAACGGATGCCGCTCATCGATTGTTGCTCCTTCTGCAGATGTTCGGGAAGTGCTTTCCGTTCCGTTCTCCAAGCGAAAGGGCAGCGCCTTGGCGCTGCCCTTTCCTTGGATGCGTGTGCGATCTAGCGCGGTGGCCGTCCGCCTCCACCGCCGCCGCCGCGCGAGCCGCCGCCTCCGCCGCCACCCGAGTGCGGCGCGCCGCCTCCGCCTCCGCCCGAATAACGCGGGGCCGAGGGAGCGTAGCCGCCGCGCTGCGCGGACGGATACGAGTTCGAAGGACGCGCGTACGACGGATACGATCCGCGCGAGTATGAGGGGTAGGATCCGCTCGACGGGCGCGCGTACGACGGATACGATTGGCGCGAGTACCCGTTGCTGTCGTTGCCGCGGGAGTAGTCGCTCCCGTACGAGCCGCGCGAGTACGCGTTGCCGTACGAACCGCGCGAGTAGTCGCTGCCGCGCGAGTTCGAGAATCGGCCCCACGAATCGGATGGTGCCGAAGCTCGGTCCGCTTGCGCGGAGCGATTGTACGAGCTCGCCGAACGATCGAATGAGGAGTTCGCCGAACGACCGAACGAAGAGTTCGCCCGTCCCGTCGCGTTGGAGTCAAGCGTGCCGCCCCGTCCAGCGTTCGCCATGCCGCGGTCTTGCGTGCCGCGTGCCTGGTTGAAGCGCTGCCAAGGATCCGACGCTGCGTTGTCGCGCGTCATCGGCGCGTTCTGGCGGCCAACCGATGCGTTGTCACGGCCAACCGATGCGTTGTCGTGCCCGGTCGATCCGTTTTCGCGGTTGACCGGCGCATTGTTGTCACGCGCCGCGGCCGTGCCGTGGATCGCCTGCGAAACCGCGCGCTGCTCTTGGGCAAACGAGGTGTGGTCCGCAAGTGCGCGATTCGAGGCGAAGCGCGGATCGCTGAAGGCCTTCGACATGGTCACCGGTGCGTGGAGCGTTCCGCCGCTGCGGGTGAAGCCGAGGTTGTGGTTGGTCGGGGTGACCGGGAGTGCGCCGTGGATCGTTCCAACGCGTCCGACGTTCTTCGGATCGACGGCGATCGTGTGGGTGAAGTTACCGTTACGGAAGTTGCCGACGAGGGTTCCGGTGGCACCACCATGCCGATAGATGTTCGTGATATTGGTGATGTTGGTGATGTTCGTAATGTGCGTGCCGCCCCAGAAGCCGCCTCCCCATCCGCCGAAGCCGATGCCGAATCCCGGCCAGCCCCAGCCGAAGCCGAGCCACGACCACCCCGGATACCAGGGATAGAACGGTGCAAACGGCGCTAGCGGATACCAGCCGATGTACGGATAGCCGAAGCCGAAGTTGAGGCCGACGCTAACGCCGCCGCCGAATCCGAAGAAGCCGACGAGAGCGGGCGACCATGCCGGCGCGGCGGCGTAAGCCGGCGGAACCCAAGCCCAGCCGGTCGGTCCGCAACCGCACCAGACCCAGTTGCCGTAATGGTAGGGCGCCCAGCCCCAGGGCTCAGAACCGACCCAGGTCCAGCCGTAGCCGCCTTCCCAGACCCAGGAGCCGTTACGATACGGCGCCCAGCCCGAGGGCTCGTCCGGGGTCCAGACCTGCCCGTATTGGGAGACATCCTGCCACTGACCGTATCCGCTGAGGTTGTCGTAACCGGCGATGTTCGGGTTCAAGTCGGGGTTGGCGTTCAGGGCCGCGATCATCGCCTGGTCGCGGTTGGCGTTGAACTGATCGAACGAGTCGTAGCCAACCTCAGTCGCGTAGGAGATCGACGGACTGTTCGCCGAGCCGCGGGCGACCAGCGTCCGGCCCGACTCGAGCGTGTAGGATCCGTGCGAGGTCACGATCTCGGCGTGTCCGCGACGAACGGTGACCCACGAGGAGCCGTCTCGATCGATGGTGACGCGGTAGTCCCCGGCGTCTTGGGCTCGAACGGTGATCGAAGGCGTGTCGACCGAGATCAAGCCGTTGTTCCGAACCAGCGCGAGCTCGATCGTGCCGTCTGCGAGCTGCAGCTGCCGGTTGTTGGGATCGTTGGCCGTAATGCGAGCCTGCACGCTCCCGCCCAAACGGACAGCGGTAAAGCCGTCAAACTGTATTTCAGCGCGCGAGTTGGCTCCGGTCGAGATGTAATCGCCCGGCAGCAGCGGCGCGTTCACGACGGCTGCGACCTGCTTGTTGGTGTCGCCGCGTTGTACGACGGCCGATCCTTGCACGACGCTGACGCGGGCTACACCCGGTCCGTGCGTGTCCGGCGCCGGCTGGGCCGCCGCGGGAACGGCGCTCATCAGGGTCGTCCCGGCGAAGGCTAGCCCTAAAATCAGGCTGGTGAAACGCTTGCTTGTCATCTTCTGTCTTTCATCCCCCAAGAACATTGAACCCTAATCTGCCGAGCAAAGTCATCGAGTACCGATTAGCGTACCATTAAGCGCGCGTGAGAGCGCCGCTCGCATAGGGGGCCGAACGAGCGGGAAGGAGAGCCTCTAAGCAGTGCGTGAAGGTACGTCTTGGAGGTACAGATGCGTATGACGGATTCATCGAAGGGTTTGACCCGCGGCAAGTTCGTCCAAGGTACCATCGTCCTGCCGGCGCTGGCCGGATTGCTCGTCGCCGCCACGCTGCCGGCCGAGGCTAAGGGCTCGAAAGCTCAGTTCAAGTATCAGACGACGCCGAACAACGGCCACAAGTGCTCGCAATGCACCTTCTTCATTGCCGGCAGCTCGGCGACGGCCAACGGCACCTGCAAGATCGTCGACGGCTCGATCAGCCCGAGCGGCTGGTGCACCGCCTTCTCCGCAAAACCCAGCTAGGGACGCCTAACCCCACGCGTCAGGGAGCGAGCCGCTGCGCCATTTCGCGGATCGCGTATCCGATCATGCCGCCGTGGTAGTCGTAGATTTGCCAATGATCGGCGCCCGGCGCGATACCGAACTCCGCATCGCTCCCTAGTTGCCCTAACACGTCGCGCATCAGCATCACCGAGCCCTCGAGGTGAAACGTATCGTCGGCACCGACGAAGACGTGCAGCTTGCCGCGGAGCTGGGGTCGCAAAACGCCCCAACGCTGCTCCAACAAGTGCGTGATGTCGTAATGCGCCTCCCAGTATTGCGCGACCCCCGGATCGATCGCGCCCGTCTCGCGATCGAGCAGATGCGCCGGCATACCGTCGGCTCGAGACGGGCTGAAGACGTCATCGTACGTATCCATCTGTCGTTGCGCCCAAGGCTTCTCGCCCCCAGCCAGCGGCTGCGGCCGCAGGTTGCACCCCTGCGTCCCGACCACAAACCGGTGCAGCGTGGAGATGTCGTGGCCGCCGTAGCGGCACATTCCATACTCTCGCCCCGCCGAATCAACGTAGAAGTTCTGACCCAGCTTCGTGATGTCGGGGCCCAGGAAATCGTGAAAATCGACCGGATCCGGCGAGAGCGCCCACGCGCCGTTAAATGTGTCGGGATAGTTGACCTGCAGCCAGAGAACGGACCATCCTCCCGATGAGTGCCCAAAGAGAAAGCGTGCGTTCCCGGACGCGATCGTCCGGAAGTGCCGATCCGTCTCGGGAATGAACTCCGTCGTGAGCGCGTCTCCCCACGGTCCGCTGCTCGCAGAGTTTGCAAACCCCGTGTGGATGGCCTCTCCGTCGAGGTTCACCATCGCCTGGAGAAAGACGACGATGAACTGAGTTCCCAGCGACCGCATCGGCCGCTGCCAATCCAGCTCCCTCGACTCGGGAACTTCGTCCGAGCCTTCGAAGGCGGGGACCACGTAGATGACCGGATACCGCCGGCTGGGCTCCTTATAGTACGAATCGGGAAGCAGCACGTGCGCGTCGATGGGCACCGGCTGGTGAAAGAAGTTCGAAAGCAGCGCGCTCTGAAAGGTTATCCGGAATATTTGCTGCTGATCGGCGTCGGCACGACCAAAGCACGCGAGAAGGCATCCCGCGGCGAGAGCCACGACCCGTCGCGCCGCTCTCAAGTAATCTCGAAAAGCGCAGCCGCGCCCATGCCGCCGCCTATGCACATCGTAACGACGACGTACTTCTCGCCGCGGCGGCGCCCTTCGATGAGCGCGTGCATCGTCATGCGGGCGCCGGTCATGCCGTAAGGATGACCGATCGAGATCGCTCCGCCGTCGACGTTGAACCGGTCGTTCGGAAGCCCGAGCACGTCACGGCAATAGAGCGTCTGGACGGCGAAGGCTTCGTTCAGTTCCCAGAGACCGATGTCGCCAACCGTTAGGCCGTGCTGCTGGAGCAGTTTCGGCACCGCGTAGATCGGGCCGAGCCCCATCTCGCCCGGATCGCATCCCGCCACGGCGAAGCCGCGATAGGTGCCCAGCGGCGTTAGGTTACGCTGCTGCGCGACCGCCGCATCCATCACCACCACTGCCGCACCACCGTCGGAAAGTTGCGATGAGTTCCCCGCGGTGATCGAGGTGTCGTCAACTCCCGGGACGGCGCCCTTGAGCGCGGCTAAGCCTTCGAGCGTGGTGTCGGGACGATTGCCCTCGTCCTTGCGCAGTTCAACGTGCCGTTCGGTGACCGCGCCGCTCTCTTTGTCTTGATCGTACTTCCACGACCCCATCGGCACGATCTCGGCATCGAAACGCCCTGCCGCCTGCGCCGCGGCGGTGCGCTGCTGGCTCTGCAGCGCATACTCGTCCTGGCGCTCACGAGAGATATCGTATTTTTTGGCGACGTTGTCGGCGGTGTAGAGCATCGGCATGTAGATGTCGGGCGTATGGCGCAACAACCAGTCTTCGGTGTAGAACTGCAAGTTGAGATTGCTCTGCACCATGCTGATCGACTCGACCCCGCCGGCTACGACGATGCCGGCTCCGTCGGCAATCACGCGTTTCGCTGCCACCGCGATCGCATCCAGACCCGAGGCGCAGTAGCGGCTGATCGTTTGGCCGGGGACCGTCACCGGACAGCCGGCGCGTAAGGCCGCAGTCCGTCCGATGTTGTTTCCGGTCGCGCCTTCGGGCAGGCCGCACCCCATCACCACGTCGTCGACTTCGGCCGGATCGACCTGGGCGCGCTCCATCGCCTGCTTGACCGCGTGGCCTGCGATGGTGGCGCCGGGCGTTTGATTGAAGGCGCCCCGAAATGCGCGCCCGATCGGCGTGCGCGCCGCCGAAACGATGACCGCTTCAGGCATTGACGAGTTCCCCCGCCGCGGGCATTCCGGCAAAGCTTGCGTGTTTCCCGGCAATCGCCGCGAGCAAGGACGACGGCGTCCATTGCGGCCCGAACTCTTCGGCGAACTGGACGATGCGCGCATAGACGCGATCGACCCCGATCTCGTCGGCGTACCACATCGGACCACCGTGATGCGGCGGGAATCCGTAACCGTAGACGTAGACGATGTCGATGTCGCCCGGCCGCAGCGCGATGCCCTCCTCGAGCAAGTACGCGCCGCGATTGACGAGCGCGAAGAGCAGGCGGTCGCGAATCTCATCGTCGCCGACCTCGCGCGGCGCGATGCCCGCCTTGCGCGCCTCCTCCGCAAAGAGCGCTTCGACTTCGGGGTCGGGGATCGGCTCGCGTCCCTTGCCGACGCTCATGTCGTATTTGAAATAACCGGCCAGCGTCTTCTGCCCGAGGCGCTTGCCCTCGACCAGGCGTTCGAGCACGCGCGTGCGTCCTTGCGCGGCTTCGCCGCGCGATTTTTGAATATGCCAGGCGACGTCCAGTCCGGAGAGATCGCTCATCGCGAATGGACCCATCGGAAAGCCAAAGGTTTTCATCACGCGATCGATGCGCGCGGGCGCGACGCCCTCCTCGGCCAGCGCGACCGCTTCGCGCACGTAATCGAAGACCATGCGATTGCCGATGAAACCGAAGGCGTTGCCCGAGAGAACCGCTTTCTTGCGCAAGCGCTTGCCGAGCGCGAACGCCGTTGCCAGCGTCTGCGGCGAGCTGCGCACGCCGCGAACGATCTCGAGCAGCGGCATGATGTTGGCCGGCACGAAGAAGTGCAAGCCGATGACGCGCTCGGGGCGTTGCGTCTGCGCGGCTAAATCGTCGACGTCGAGCGTAGACGTATTGGTGGCGAGGATCGCTTCGGGCTTGGCGACCGCGTCTAGCCGGCGAAAGACCTCGCGTTTCACGCCCATCTCCTCGAAGACGGCTTCGACGATGACGTCGGCGTCCGCGAGCTCGCTCCAATCGTCGGTGAACGTAACCGATTGGGCGCGCGCCCAGGCTTCTTCTTGCGTGAGGCGCCCCTTCTGCACCTGGTACATGAACATGCCCATCGTGGTCTGACGGGCTTTTTCTACGGCTTCGTCGTTGGTGTCGACGACGACGACGGGGATGCCGGCTTGCGCGAAGGTGATCGCGATCCCACTGCCCATCGTACCGGCGCCGACGACGCCTGCCTTCGCGACCGGCAGCGCGTCGGCCGCGGGCAGCCCTGGGATCTTCGCAAGCTCGCGTTCGGCAAAGAAGAGGTGACGTAAGGCGAGCGACGGCCCGGAGCGGACCAGCTCGTCGAAGAGTCGCGCTTCGCGCGCTAATCCGAACGCGAAGGACATCTCGACCGCAGCTTGCACCGCGTCGATCAGTTTGTGCGCGGCAAACCCGCCCTGTTCTTCGGACGGTACCATCTTGTGGGCTTGCGAGACGACGAATGGCGCAGCTTGTGCGGTGATGCCCTTCCCGATGATCGCCT
>JASHXG010000027.1 GCA_030043675.1 Vulcanimicrobiota bacterium | reverse complement strand
CCGTAGAGCGCGAGGCCGGCCAGCAGCGCCTCGCGGCAGTGCCGCGCATCGGGGACCTCCCGGGCCAGCGCGTCTTTGGTATCGGCCGAGATCATAGCCAATCGGCCGACTCGTCGTTACGCGTATCGAGAATCTCGTACAGGTCGGAGGCTTTCACCGAGGTCGTGACGCGAAGCGGAACCTCGCGTACGCGCACGGTCACGAACTTGCTGGCGTAATGAATCTCGAGCGTGTCGCCCGGCTTCACCTGGTAACCGGGCTTGAGCGTCTTGCCCTCCTTGGTGATCCGCCCGTGCTCAAGGGCCGCATGCGCCTCGCTGCGCCGCTTCGAGAGGCGCGATACCTTCATGAACTTGTCGAGCCGCACGCGCTCTGTTTCTGCGGACGCGCCGTGGCAATCTGCAGGCGCTGACGCCCGGGCGCTCTGCAGGCCTCGACTCGGACGCTCGTCGCGCACCTCCTGTGGGCTCCTGCTCGTGCGCTTTTCGGCAACACCAGCGGATGACGACCTCCGTGTCTTTTGCCGAAAAGTCGCACGCCTTGCTGTGGCCTGCAAAGTGCCCGGGCGCGATCGGACGAGAGCAGTCCCGAGGCCGGCTGTTCTCTCAAGAATATGTTGACAAGTAGCGATATATCGGATAGGGTGGCGATATATCATGGAGGAGAGAAGAATGGATGTAGGGTTTTGGCACGATCCGCGGTCGGGTTGGTGGAGCATGTTTGGGCAACGGGGTCGCCATCATCGGGGGCGGCGCCTGAAGCGAGGCATTCTGAAGTTCGCCCTGCTCAAGCTGCTGATGGAGATGCCGCGTCACGGCTACGACCTCATTCGCGCCTTCCGCGAGAAGGGCTGGGTCGCGGGCGCTGGATCGATCTATCCGCTGCTTGCGGCGCTGGAGGCCGCCGGGCTGATCGAAGGCCGCGATGAGGGCGAGCGGCGCACTTACGAAGTCACCGATAAGGGACGGCGGCTGTTCGCCGAGCACGCTGAAAACCTCGGCCGCTTCTTCGAAGATGATGAGGACGAGGCGGAGGACGATCCGCGCGCCGAGCTGCGCGATGCAGCCGGACGGCTGATGCAGTCGGTCGCGCAGCTGGGACCATCGTCGAACCCCGAAACCATCGCTCGCGTCCGCGAGTTACTCGACCGTACGCGCAAAGAGATTTACGCACTGCTCGCTCAGGAGTAATGACGCATGGCTCAGGCCCAAACGGCCCGCCGCCACGGAGTCAACGTTTTTGAGGAGGGGAAGCCGATGTGGCAGATCCTCCTCGTCTTTCTCATACCCCTGGTATTGAGCAACGTGGTGCAGTCGGCGTCGCAGACGATGGCCAGCATCTGGATCGGCCGTCTGATCTCGACCCAAGCGCTGGGCGCCGTATCGGCCGTCTTTCCGATCGTCTTCCTGTTGTTTTCGTTCGTCTTCGGCGTTTCGAGCGGCAGCAGCGTCTTAATCGGTCAGGCCTTCGGCGCGCACGACATCCACAAGGCCAAGAAGATCGCCGGGACCGTGCTGGGGGCCGCGCTCTATCTCGGCATTATCGTCGCCATTCTCGGAACGCTTGGCTCGCCGTTCATGCTCGGATGGCTGCGCACGCCGGCCGACATTATCGGGCAATCGGATGCGTACGCGAGGGTGCTCTTCTTGACGATGCCGATCTTCTTCGTCTACTTCGTGTACGCGACGATCCTGCGCGGTTCGGGCGACTCGACCACGCCGTTTTATGCCCTGATCATCTCGGCGCTGCTCGCGATTGCCATCACGCCGCTCTTCATCGTCGGCTGGCTCGGGCTGCCCAAGCTCGGCGTCGTGAGCGCGGCCGTCGCTGCGGCCGTCGCGAACCTCTCTGCGCTGACGTGGCTGCTCTTCCATCTCAAGCGCAGCGATCACCCGCTGAAGTTCGATCGCGAGACGCTGGGCGACATGTTGATCGATTGGAAGATCCTCGCGGCAGTGGTGCGGATCGGCGTGCCGACTGGGCTGCAAGTGATGATGGTCTCGCTGGCCGAGCTGGCATTGGTCTCCTTCGTCAACCGGTTCGGTTCGAGCGCCACCGCCGCATACGGCGCCGTGAACCAGGTGGTAAGCTACGTTCAATTTCCAGCGATCTCGATCGGCATCGCGGCCTCGATCTTCGGCGCGCAATGTATCGGCGCGCGTCGCGTCGACAAGCTCGGAAGCGTGATCCGCTCGGCGGTTGGGCTCAACTGGATCGTGGGCGGGATCACGATCGTCCTGTGCTATCTCTTCGCCTGGAACATCCTGGGGTGGTTTATTACGGACCAGCACACTCTGCGGATTGCCCATGGCTTGCTAATGATTACGCTGTGGAGCTACGCGGTCTTCGGGAACTCGGCGGTGCTCAGCGGCCTGATGCGCGGGAGCGGGACGGTGCTCGTGCCGACCGCGATCGGCATCTTTGCGATCTGGGGCGTCGAAGTGCCGTCGGCCTATCTCTTGATGCACCGCGTCGGTCTGAATGGCGTTTGGATGGGCTATCCGATCGCGTACTGCACCGGCTTGGTGCTGCAGTTCTGCTACTACGAGTTGGTCTGGAAAAAGTCAGCAAGGTTAAGGCCCCTGCTGGAATGACCTAGCCGGGGCCAGCCAAGGAGGTAGTAGCTCCATGACCAGCCCCAGTATAGCCATCGAAGGGCCGCGATGTCGCTGTCGCCAAGATGAAGGCGGCTCTCCGCGCCAAGCTCCCCGAATATTCTGAAGCCGAGCTAACGCAACGCGCCGAGCTGATGGTGCACCTTAACCGCTTCGGGAGGAGAGCCTTCAGTCGAAGCAAACTCCTAAAGTCATCGCGAGCCGGCACGCCGAGGGTGGTGCCGGCTGTTTTGCTTTAAAGGAGAACTACGTGAAGCTATTGGACGCAAGGACTTTTCGCGCCGAGCGGCCTTGGGGCGCTATGGATATCACTACTCTCGACCACGCGAGCGTTCGACTCCACTGGACGAATGAGGCATATCATTGGCACGCCAACGACGCTACGGAAGTCTTTGTAGTGCTTGATGGTCAAGTAGATATGCACGTTCGAGACGACGGGGAGCGCGTTGTTCGACTGGCGGCCGGAGACATTCTTCGTGTCGATCCGGCAGACGAGCATTACGCGGACCCAATCGGCGAAGCGCGAGTCCTCGTCATCGAACGTCGCGACAGCGAGTAAGCCAACCCTCGCGGTTGCCGTTCCCAATGCTCTCTCGGGCCACTACCCATCCCGTTGAAAGTATCACGCTAACGTACTAAAATGGGAGCAACCGCCTGCCCGAGGTGCAACCGTGCGCTCGCCTGCAACCTTCGTCTCAGGGAATGCTGCTTTATTTCCTCCGATGGCCCTCGTCCTGTGCGCCCTGACGGCATGCACCACTACTTCGAACGCTCCAGCAAGTGCTTCCAACGACTGGGTCACGGTCAACAA
>JASHXG010000235.1 GCA_030043675.1 Vulcanimicrobiota bacterium | reverse complement strand
ACGAATGCTGGGAGTCGAATGACCACGCCGTCGAGACGCGTCCTTTTCATCGACAACTATGATAGCTTTGCCTATAACGTCGTGCATTTGCTCGCGCTGCAGAGGGCGACGCTCGATGTGGTACGCAGCGACGAAGCGCGCTTGCGGCCGGCCCTCTTAGCGGGCTACGCAGCCCTGGTCGTCGGTCCGGGGCCCGGTCGGCCCGGCCAGGCGCCGCAGACGATGGAAGTGCTGACGGCCGCGATCGGGCGCGGCATGCCGGTGCTCGGCGTTTGCCTCGGACTTCAGGCGATCGGCGAAGCGCTCGGAGCCACCGTCACGCATGCGCCGGTCCTGATGCACGGGAAGACCTCGCCCATCGAGCACGACGCATCGGGCCTCTTCCGCGGTCTGCCCTCGCCCCTGCAGGCGACGCGGTACCATTCGCTTTGTCTGGATCCGCAGACGATCCCGCCCCAGCTGCGCGTCAACGCGCGCAGCGCCGACGGCGTCGTCCAAGGCATCGCGCACCGAGAGCGTCCGGTACACGCGGTTCAGTTCCATCCGGAGTCGGTGCTGAGCGAACATGGTGATGCGCTCGCGCGCAACTTTCTCGCACTTCTCAACGGCAGCTTTAACGCGCTTTAATACGCTTGACAGCCTATGCCGCGTGTGGTTGCATAGCGCAAACATGTACCTCGTCCATTGGTGCGTTCACTGGTGCTCCGACCGTCCTGGGGGTTGGTGAGGGTAGCGCGTTGCGAAGTGCAAGGGCAAGGCACGTGCAAGCCCCCGCCGATCCGGCGGGGGCTTGTATGTTCCGCGATGTTGGCCGAGCGGCTGCGTGAGCACGCGCCGCTGTTGCGGCGCTTGCTCGCGCGCGAAGACCTCTCACAAAACGAGGCCGCCGCGTTCATCGGCGACGTCATGGACGGCGCTTTTACCCCCGCGCAGGCGGCTGGGTTGCTGGTTGCGCTCGCGGCTAAGGGCGAGAGCGTCGATGAGATCGTCGGCGCTGCGCGAGCGATGCGCAAACGAAGTCTGCGCGTGTCGCACTCTCTTCCAATGGTCGTCGACGTGGTCGGCACCGGTGGCGATCACGCCGGGACGATCAACATCTCCACCTTGGCAGCGCTGGTCGTCGCTTCGGCGGGAATTTCGGTCGCCAAGCATGGCAACCGCGCAGCCTCGAGCGCGTGCGGCAGCGCCGACGTCCTCGAGTCGGTCGGCTTACCGCTCGAGCTCGGGCCGGATCGGGCGGCAAGGATGCTGCGCGAGACCGGCTTTACCTTTATGTTCGCGCCGTGCTACCATCCCGCGATGCGCAACGTCGCGCCGGTTCGCCGCGAGCTCGGCATCCGCACCATCTTCAATTTGCTCGGTCCGCTCTGCAATCCGGCGGAAGCGACACACTTGGTGGTTGGCGTAGCGCACACCTCATTTGTAGAGCCGATCGGCGAGGCCTTGCGGGCGCTCGGGGTGCGGCGTGGTGCGGTGATTCACGGAAGCCACGGCGTCGATGAGGTGGTCGGCGATGCGCCGACGCTGGTCTATCAGTTCGACGAAGAGCAAGCGTTTCTGTGGCAGCTCGATCCGGCGGCGTACGGCGTCAACGTCCCAATGAGCTCCATCGCCGGCGGCTCGGTCGCGGCGGCTCGCGGCGCCTTTCTCTCGGTTTTGAGCGGTGAGCCCTCCGGCGCCGCCACCGTCGTCGCGCTCAATGCCGCGCTGGTTTTGCACGCCACCGGCGTCGAAGAACGCCTCGACCGCGCTCTCGAAACCGCCAAGAGCGTGCTGGAAAGCGGAGCCGCGCTGCGGACCTTCGAGCGAGTCAAGGCGCAGGCACGCGGACCTCTCGATGGCTGACGTCCTGGCGAACATCTATGCCGCGAACGTCGCGCGCCTCGACGAAGAGCGCGCGCGCGAACCCTACGACGTCGTTCGGCGGCGCGCGCTCGAGAAGTTGAGCGAGCGGCGTGGATTTCTCGCCGCACTGCGACGCGCGGCCGGCGTTGCCATCGTTGCCGAGGTAAAGCGTGCCTCGCCGTCGGCGGGAAGCTTTGCCATCGGCGCGGATCCCGCGTCCGTCGCACGTCGTTACGACGAGGCCGGCACCGACGCGATCAGCGTCCTGACCGAGCGGTGCCATTTTAGCGGCGAGCTCGCGCACCTCGCATTGGCGCGTCGCTCAACGACGCGCCCGCTACTGCGTAAAGACTTTCTCTGGACGCGTTATCAAGTGGCGCAGTCGGCGGCCTATGGCGCGGACTGCATTCTGCTGATCATGGGCGGAATCGATGCGACGACGCTCGACGCGTGCATGGCCGAAGCACGCCGGTATGACTTGGACGTTCTCGTCGAAGTGCACGATGAGATCGAGCTGCGCCGCGCGATCGATGCTGGCGCCGAGCTGATCGGCATCAACAACCGCGACCTGCATACTCTGCGCATCGATCTGGGGGTCGGCGAGCAGCTGTTGCCGAAAATACCACCGGGCGTTTTCGCGCTCAGCGAGAGCGGCCTGCGCGACGCACGCGATGCCGCGCGCATGCGAGCTGCGGGCGCACGCGGCTTCCTGATCGGCGAAGCACTGATGCGCGCATCTTCGCCGAAGACGTTGATCGACGCATTGCGAAACGTTGCATGAGGCCATGGGTCAAGTTCTGCGGATGTACGAGCTGGGACGATGTAAGGATGGCGATTGAGGCCGGAGCCGACGCGTTCGGCATGATTTTTGCGCCTTCACCCCGTCGAATTGCCTGGGAGGCCGCCATCGAGATTGCCCATCGCGTGCCCACATCGATCGAGCCCGTCGCCGTCTTCGTAGACCCTTCGAACGAGGCGGTGGATGCCATGCGGGTTCTGTTTCCGCACGCGCGCATCCAGTTCTCCGGAAACGAGGCGCCCGAGTTCGTCGCAGCGTATGGCGAGCGCGCGATCAAGGCGATTCACGTCGCTCCGGACGAAGATCCTGCTCGGCTCGGTGCGCGCTGCGACCGTCATCCTCGCGCGACGATTCTATTCGATGCTCGACACAACGGTCTGGCCGGCGGCACGGGCATTGCGTTTGCGTGGGAGCTCGTTACCCGGATCGCGGCCGCGCGCCGGGTCGTGATGGCCGGCGGCCTCTCGGCCGAAAACGTCACCGCCTGCGTTAGCAGCGTGCGGCCCTACGGCGTCGACGTGCGCAGCGGAATCGAAACCGACGGACGCAAGGATGGAGAGAAGATGCGCGCCTTCGTGCGCGCCGCGCACGAGGCCGATGAAGCCTGACACGCGCGGCTACTTCGGCGAATTCGGTGGACGCTTCGTGCCGGAGGTTTTGATCGCCGCGCTCGAAGAGCTCGACGTAGCGGTGAACGAGGCGTTCGGCGATCCCGGATTTTGGCGGGAATACGATGCGATTCTGCGCGACTACGTTGGACGGCCGTCGCCGCTTTACCGCTGCGAACGTTTCGCCGCCGACGCCGCGGCTACGCTGCTGATGAAGCGCGAGGACACCAATCATACCGGCGCGCACAAGATCAACAATGCGGTAGGCCAGGCCCTGCTCGCGCGTCGGATGGGCAAGAAGCGCCTGATCGCCGAAACGGGCGCGGGCCAGCACGGCGTCGCGGTCGCGACGGTGGGCGCGAAGTTCGGCCTTCCGGTCGACGTCTACATGGGCGCCGTCGACGTCGAACGTCAAGCGCTCAACGTCTTCGTGATGCAGCTGCTTGGAGCGCAGGTCCATCCGGTCTCCGCCGGCTCGCAGACGCTCAAGGACGCCGTCAACGAGGCGTTCCGCGTGTGGTCCGAACGCGTCGACGATAGTTTCTACGTGATCGGCAGCGTCGTCGGCGCGCACCCATATCCGTACCTGGTGCGCGAGCTGCAGAAGGTCATCGGCATTGAGGCGCGCCGGCAGTGCATGGAGCGCTTTGGACGCCTGCCCAGTGACGTCGTAGCCTGCGTCGGCGGCGGAAGCAACGCGATTGGCCTGTTTGCCGGCTTCATTGACGACGAACGCGTGCAGTTATGGGGCGTCGAGGCCGGGGGTGAGGGAGTTGCCACCGGACGGAGCGCCGCATCACTCGGCGCCGGAAGCGTCGGCGTTCTGCACGGCTCGCGCTCCTACGTATTGCAGGATGACGAAGGGCAAGTGCGCGAGGCGCACTCGATCAGCGCCGGCCTCGATTATCCAGGCGTCGGGCCCGAGCACGCCTTCCTCAAAAGCTGCGGGCGGGCCACGTACGTCCACGTTACCGATGCGGAGGCGCTCGAGGCATTCGACCAATTCGCGCGCAGCGAGGGCATCATTCCGGCCCTCGAAAGCGCGCACGCGATTGCGTTTGCGCGTGAGCTCGCGATGCAGCGAGGTTCTGACGATCTCATCCTCGTCGGCCTGAGCGGCCGCGGCGAGAAAGATCTCG
>JASHXG010000234.1 GCA_030043675.1 Vulcanimicrobiota bacterium | reverse complement strand
TAGCGCATGGAAATCAGTGCACGCAATCAAATCCGCGGTCGCGTCAAGAGCGTCTCCGAGGGAGCCGTCATGGCTGAGGTCGAGGTCGCGATCGAGCCTGCGACCATCGCCGCCGCGATTACCGCCGCTTCCGCGAAGCGACTTGGCCTGAAGGCCGGCGACGAGGTCGTCGTCATCATCAAAGCAACCGAAGTGATGATCGGAAAGTGAAAGCGCTGTGATGACAAACGTGGTCCGCTGGATGCTTGCGATCGTGGTCACAGGGTCGCTGACGCTCGCGTCGGCCGTTGGCCAAGTGCGCGGCGTCGTCTCGGTCGCTTACGCGGGGTCGCTCGTGACGCCGATGGAGGGCCCGATCAAAGCCGCCCTTGCGCAGCAAGGCATCGACTTTCAGGGGCAGGGCGCCGGCAGCAAGATGCTCGCGAACCTGATCGCGGCCGGCACCAAAAATCCCGACATCTTCATCAGCGTCGATCCGAAGCTGGTGACGGGCCTAGGCGCGAAGGTCGCGCACGCGACTACATTCGCCGCCACCAGCCTCGGCATCGGATGGTCGGACCGCTCGCGCCAAGCGGCGCTCTTCGCCGGCGTCGCAGCCGGCAAGACGTCGATCGTCGCGGCGCTCTCGACGCCCGGCCTGGCGATCGGACGCACCGATCCGAAGCTCGATCCCAAAGGCGTGTACACCGTCCAAGCGGTGAGGATTCTGGCCGGTCCAGACGGCGCGAAGCGCATCCTCGGCGATCCCGAGAACGACGCCCAGATCTTCCCCGAAGAGGATTTGCTGGCGCGTATCGACACGGGGCAAGCCGACGTCGGCTTCTTCTACAAAACCGAAGCGATCGCGCGCGGCCTGCACTTCGTGCCGCTCCCCGGAGAAGCGTCGATGAGCGACAAAATCACTTACACGATCGCGCGTTTGCGCGCCGCCCCGCATCCCGCACAGGCCACCGCCTTCGAGCAGTTCATCCTGACCGGTCAGGGCAAGACGATTCTGCAGAATGCCGGCATCGAATACTTAGCCAACCCAATCGTCGTCGTACCGGGAAGCTAACCGGCGTTTAGACGATGTCGTCGGGTTGGCCGTGGTGCTCGTCCCACTGGTCGTCGCGGTTTTCGTCGGCGCTGCTGTCGGCGTATTTTTCCTGTTCCAGGCGCACGGCTTTCCCGGGATCGATCGGCTGATCTTGAAGTGGAGCGACGTCGGGCGCAATAACGTCGTCGTCGCTGTCGGGATAGGGAAGTCCTTCGCTCATAGCCTAGCGAGTATACCACCACAAAGCTCGCCGATCACCATCACCATGGCGCCACGAACGCCGGATCGATTGCCTCGTCAACGACACGAGTGAAGGTCGCGAAGGGACAGTCGAGCGACGGGCACCCGGGTACGTAGACGGGTACGCGCAACGGATTCTCGCCCGCGCCGGCGCGCATCGCGTCGAGCGACTGCGAGGTGAAGAAGGTCCGCACGAAGGGCGAACCCCCCGCGTCCGGCGTGTAGAGCTCGAAGATCAGCGCGCTCCCCGGCGGCGTGTCGTTGAACTGGTCCCCCGGGATCAGCCACGAGAGGCCGAGCAGCCCTGCGATCTCCGCGAGCTGGGTATCGTGCCCGGAGAGAAAGACGAATCGACTCTGCGGCGGCACGCGCGTCCCCGCCACCGCCGTGCCGCCGGCACCCTCTTCGAGCGTTTGGAGGATATGCGCCATGATGTTCGAGGAGTGCGCACGGGCCGTGTAGCGGTTTCCCTCTTCGAGCCGCTTCGTCAGGACATGCAGTTGGAGAAGCTCGAGGAGCCGGCCGCGATCGACGCGCCCCCAGCCGACATCGGCGTGACCGTCGGTGTACTCGAGCAGCAGATTCTCGGCCACGTCGGCCGCCATGTCGAGCCCGCCCGAAATCGTCGCGAGTCCGCCGTCACCGTCGTTTGCCACGGTCGTCGGGACGCGCGAGATCGGTTTGCAACTCGCCGGTGCGACGCAGCCGAGGACCCGCTCCATCGCTGCGAACTGCGCGGCGTAGGCATCGGTTAACCCACTGAGATTCCCGCCGACGGCACCCTCGATCGAGGCCAGCGACGCGGCTTTATTGACGACGCCGATGCCCGGCAGCGGATCGAAGAGCGGATCCGCGTCGCCGGATGCGTGATGGACCGCGATGCCGCATCCCGGCGCGAGCCCTTGCACGATGGCATCGGCGGTCGCGCGTGTGCGCTGATCGAGATCGGCCCAAACGAAGACGGCTCCACTCGGCGGACAAGCGTTCGCGGCGCCGAGCACGCCGGCGTACTCGCGGCGATAGTATGCGCCGTACTGGCGCATCAGCAACGCTCCGCGGCCGGTGAGATTCCCCGGATGATCAGGCCACGACGGCCAGGCCTGGCGCGCGTAGGCCTGCAGCTCCGCCGGATGCGTCGGCGATCGCACGCCGTGTCGGCTCAGGACGATCACCATGCGCAGTCCGGAGGACTGCGGCGCATCCGCTAGTGCGGGCCCGGCGCTACATGACAGCAGCGCGACGGCAAGAAGCGCGACGAGTCTGCTAACGCTCAACGTATCGATCTCCAAAAGACGACGAACTTTCGCGATCATACAGCGTCTAAATGACAGGAGCATGAACGCAACAGACGTAAGTTTCGCTCTTGGCACCAAGGGTCAAAACTGAAATGCTGTTCGCTCTCCAAATTGCGCTGGCCGAGAGAATCGCGCACAACGCCGATGAGTATTGGCGAGATTGGCTGTGGCACCGCCAGCCGGTCCATCGCTCGCCGGACGTGGATGCTTGCGACCGCTTGGCAGAGGAGTACGGCGTTTCGTGCCGTTCCGTCCGCGCGATGTGGCGCCGTTGGGAAGCGCTTCTCACCAGCTCGGAGTATTTCGAAGCTTTAACCGGCATCGACGCGCGCTCGCTCGCCGGGGCCGAGGGCGGTAAATCACACCGGCGCGCATAGGGAACCTAGTTGTCCGGGTCTACGAAGACGTTCCAATGCGATCCGTCGCAGAACGGCTTGTTCTTCGATCGGCCGCAGCGGCAGAGCGCGTAATGCTCGCGTGAGGCGCCGTCGTTTCGCTGCGTGTTGTGCAAATCGATCCCGCCGCGCACGTAGTAGGGGCCGTTGTGCGAGACGTAAATTGACGGCTTTCGCTGCTCGCCGGCGTACGCAACGCCGTCGAGCTCGTAGCCGAGTGCGCCCGACGGACACGCGCGAACGATGTCGATGATCTCTTGCTTCGAAGCGGCGTCCGGCTGAACGAAACCATTGGGCCGCTCGCCGAAGACCTGAGGAAGATGGTCCGTACAGTTTCCGAAGTGGCAGCACGTGCCGCGGTTATCGGTGACGGTGATCTCTTTGCCGTCGTAGCGCTTGAGCTGGTCGGGCGTACGTTCCGGCTGCTTAGCGCTGTCGAAGCCGATCTGCGCGTGATGACCATCGCAATACGGCTTGAGCTCCGAACGGCCGCAACGGCAAAGCGCGACGACCGGACGCGTGCGCAACGTGTCGCCTTTCGAGTTGGTAAGCTCGGGTAGGTTCATCACTAGGTACGGCCCATTTAATTCGGGCCGAATCGAAACCTCCGCGGCACTCGCGCAGGCGAAGGTCTTGATGTGCTCGGCATCCTTGCGCGGAACGAACGGCATCAAATGTTCGGCGACCGATTCGAGCGCCGCCGCGGCTTCGGCGACTTCCGGCGGCGCACTCTCGTCCTGCGCGAGCAGTGTCGTGCGCCCGGCCAGCTCCCAAATACGCTCCAGAAAGAAAATCCACGCCGAGCGCTTGTGCGCAAGCAGATGGACGTCGCGGTTGTAGCCGAAACCCGGTCCGGCCGTCTTCCCCGGATACGCGTCGCCGGCCGGCACCTTCGTGAGGGCCTCGGCCAGTGGGCGCAAGACCGATGCCATCATGCGCAGCGTCCCGCGCGCCAACATGCGCAACTCCTCTTCGCCCTCTTCGATGTGCGCGAAGAAGCGCATCAGCATCAAGAGCATCGTGTCATACGCACTGTTGAAAAGGTCGGCGATCTCCAGCGCGAGTGGATCCGTGATTCGCGTCCGTCCGCTGTCCGCTCCAGAGAAGCGCGTCACCGGATTCGATACGACCGGCCGCGCCGGTTCGAAGATGCGCCCCTGCGCGCGAGCGAGCGCGGTCAACTTCTCGAACTCGGTGCGAATCGTATCAAAGACGTAGAAGTGCGCTTCGGGGTGATCCGTGCTCGGCGCCTCGCCCTGCTCGATGATCATCTTGATTGCGCGCAGGGCCGAGTCGCGATCGAGCACCGCGATCAGAGCACCCTCCTCGTCGAGATACTTAGCGTTGGCCTGCGCTTCGGGCGGGCCGATGAAGAGCTGATCCTCAGGAATCCTGGTGAAGCCGCTCTCGATCTTGCGGTAGAGGTCCGCGACGGTTTTAAAGTCGATGTCGAATGGCTCGGTCGTCTGCACGGCGGGTGCCGCAGCGACGCGGTCGTGCATGCCGATCGCAACGCGATCGAGCAAAGCCGTTAAGTCGGCTTGGCGTTCCGGCGCAAACGTGCGCATGACGGCGTCCTCGGGCATTTCGCAGCAGACGAGCCGCTCGGTCAGCACTTGCGAGAATGGCTCCAAACTCAACCCGATCCCGAATGGAAAGGCCGTCGCCGGTACCGGAAAGTTCGATCGCCGAAAATGCGGCGCACCGCCGATGGCGGTCAACAGATTCGAGACTTGCGCGAGGTGGAGCATCTCCTCGACGGCAACGCAGGCCAGCTTCCGTTTCCACCTGCGGACGCGCTCGAGCTCGTCGGCGGTCGTTCCTCCCTCGGCGAGATCGCTCTTCAGGGAGTACGCCGCGAAGAGGTACATGCAGGTCAGATCGTGCTCGAGTTCCGAAGCGCGTGAGAGAAGATAGATCAGCTCTTCGCGGCTTTCGACTTCGGCGACGTGCGGACGGCTGGGTGTAGCGGCGATCGTCTCGTTCACACCCAGCCGCTTCGACTCGAAGCCCCGGACGCACTCCCTAGTGCGCGGGCATGCTGGGATTCATCCAGGTCGTCCCGTCGGCGTAGCGCACGCGCAACGGCACGCACTCGGTCATCGCATTAGCCGGCGGCACGGCCGCCTCGGCGATGCCGTAGGCGTGCATGATGCGCGCGTTCGGCGCGAACGATCCTACGTCGCGCACGACGGCTAAGAGCTTCCCATCGGCAACCAAACCGAACTCGACCGTGGAGATCGGGCGGCTCGTTGCGTTGAAGAAGTCGATCATCGCCATCGGCGGCAGCGCCGGTTGGAGCACCATCTTGTTAAAGGGCCCCATATAGGAAGCCTCGGGATGACCGGCGCTGGCTCCGCACGCAACGACATGGACGACCTGCGCCATCGAAGGCGCACCGGCCATCGGAGCGGCGTCGCTCAGGATTGGCGCGAGCGCGAGCAGCCCCGCGGCGGAGATCGCAAAAAACCAGGACTTGACGTTCATGATATCTCCTCAAAGAAAACAGCGTCGTATGACGTACGC
>JASHXG010000233.1 GCA_030043675.1 Vulcanimicrobiota bacterium | reverse complement strand
ATCAAAGACGTGATCGGGCCCGGCGGCAAGGTGATCAACAAGATCATTGCCGATACCGGCGTCGAGAAGATCGACATCGAGGACGATGGCAGCGTCTTCATCACCTCCCTCGACGGTGAGTCCGGCGACAAGGCAAAACAGATCGTCGAGAATCTCACCAAAGAGGTCGTCGTCGGCGAGACCTATCTCGGCACCGTAACGCGCATCATCAACATCGGTGCCTTCGTACAGATCCTTCCCGGCAAGGAAGGTCTCGTGCACATCAGCCAGCTCGCGCCGACGCGAGTCGAGAAGGTCGAGGACGTCGTGAAAGTCGGTGACGAGATCATGGTGAAGGTCACCGAAATCGACGGTCAGGGACGCATCAACCTTTCGCGCAAGGCGTTGCTGGGTGGAGTCTCTGCCAACGGCGATTACAGCGGACGCGGCCAGCGCGGTGCGCAGCAGCCGCGCGACGCAAACAGCGCCGCCGGTCTTCCGGGGGCGCCGCCGACGCGTCGCCGCCGGCGCCCGCACGCGCGTCACGACGACTAGCGGTCGCTAGCGGGCGGCAAAGCGCAGGCCGGCGTTCACGAACGTCCGGTGCATCCAGTCTTCGGTACCGGCATACCAGCGCAGCCGGTCTGAAACTGGGCCGGAGATCGCCGCATCGAAATGATAGAAGGGATCGTTGTCGAGCAGGTCCCTTCTATAAATTGCGTCGATTCGCAGCGCGCCGCCATTGTCGTAGGTAAGCCACAGCGCGTTGACGGTCGGGGCGATGCCCAGGTACGGCGCGAGCGTCGACGGATAGACCGGCGCCGTGTCGGTGACGTGCATCGTCCAGGCTCGCAGAGCAATCGCGGGGGCGATCTGCCACGCCGCCGACAGACCGGCCGACGTGATCGTGCCTGAGGTGGCGCCGCGCACGTCTTCGTATGCCTCCTCGAAGGAGCAGCGCAGACGGGAATCGTCGGTGTACGTGAGCTGCCCCGACCACAGCGAGCTCCGCGTAAATTCGATCGCGGTGTTGTCATCGTCGGCATACTCGTCGGCATATTGGTACTGCGCGAGGAAAGTCGGCAGCGTAAAGGAGCCGCTGCCCTCTAGGCTCGCGCTCCACTTTCCATTCGGAAAGAGCTGCGCTTGCAGTGAGGGCACCGCGAGTTGCGCGTGGGCAGACGGCTCACCGGCGTACGGACCTCCGGCGTAGCCGATCCAGAACGTTCCGATGCCGGCTCGCAAGTTGTAATCGGGTTCGCTTATGTCGACGCCGACGTCGGCGCGGGTCTGCACGAGCGTTGCAGCGAGGCTCGGCACGCCTTCCAACGCTTGCGCATCGTAGAGACCCGTTGAAGAACGCACGGCGAGATCCGCAAACCCGGCGACGGAACCGTTCGAGTGGATGCTCGCGCCGAAACCGGAATCGGACCAAGCCGTGCTGGTGGGATACTCTTCGCCGCTCGAGAGGTAGCTGCCGCGGTCAACGACGCTGCTCAGCGTGAGATTCAGCGCGCGCGGATCGGTGAAGGCCGCGTCGGCGAACGAGAAGCTGCTCGCCAGCAGCGTTGCGGCCGACGCATACTCGCGGCCCTGCTCGCTGCCGCCGGCGACGTCGATCGATTGATCGGCAGGAAGCTGCCACGATGCCGAGACGTCGGCGCGCTGGCTCAACTGTTGGTCGTTGCCCGACGATCCGGCGGCAACCTCGTCCGCATCGGTTCCGGCCTGCGCCCGCACGATCGCGTCGCTGCCGAGCGTCCCCACCTGCGCGCCGTATCCGCTCAGAAACGGCTGCAGCTCGACGATGCCGCCGCCGGCCTGATCGCCGTAAAGAAATGCGTTGGCGGCGCTGTCGAGTTTCGCGCTCTGCTGGTAGTCAGCCGGGATCATGAGATAAGGAGATTGTCCGGCCACCACGTCATAGACCGGCGCACCGTTGTCGATCAAGAGGGAACCTGAGGGCGAGAGCCCGCGGTCGCTCACCAGCGAGCCGGGATAGGTCCCGCTACTCTGTTGGAGGAGCGTAAACGGACGGAGCGCAACCGCCGACTCCACGTGCGCGTAGGGCAGATTCGCCAGATCGTCCGGCGAGGGTGAGTCGCCGATGAGCGCATCGTAGCGCCGAATGATTGCGACGACCGGCTCGCCGGAGCGGACGGTAACTACGGTCGCCGGGCAGTAGCGGCAGGCGATCGAGACCGAGTCGACGCCGGTTGCCTCCAATGCAAACGTGCCGACTCGATCGGTCGTGGTCGAGACGCGACCCTGTGTGGTCGATGCGGAGATCGTCGCGCCGGCAATCGGGGCGCCGTGCTGATCGCGGACCGAACCAACGACCAGCGAGACTTGAGCGCTCGCCGGCGCGAAGAGCAACGAACCCGCGAATAACGCGGACGCGGCGACGAGGCGGAATTTCACAGATTCTTCAGAGATTCGGCTATGATGAAAGGAGTGTCAAAATCCCTCTTCGCGCGCCTGCTGGCTGCCGCGCTCTTGGCTGGCGCGATCGCCGCCGGTGGAGCGGCCTTGGCCGGTACCAGCTCGCTCGAGGAATCGCTCGCAGGAGCGCTTCTGCCGTCGGCCGCGCCGCCGTTGCTCGGGCCGATCACGTCGTCGGGACGCAAGGGGTGGGATTGCCAGCCGGAGCGCGCCGCGGCCGCCCAGCATTGGCAAGACGCCCAGCTGCCCTCCGCCCCAATCTCACCGTGATCGATGCGATTTTTTGCAGGGTTGTTGGGAATCGCCGCCGTCGTCGCCGCCTTGGGGGCAGCCGCTGACGTAGCGTTTGCGTATCCCACTCCGACGCCCATACCCCGGACGACCTCGATTCCCGCACTCCAAGCGCTGGCGACGCAGCGTGAGGTCGAGGAGCGCTTCAAGACCGGCCTAGCCGCCGAGGCTCGCGGCGACTGGGAAGCCGCCGTCCCCGAGTTCCAACGCATCATCGCATTGAATCCGCCCGAACCCAGCGGATCGACCGCGCGCTACGATCTCGCGATCGCGTTTGCCAATCTCCAACGCAACGACGAAGCCGCGAGCGAGCTGCGCGAAGCGATCGCTCTCGACCCCGGCTTCCTTGCGGCGATGGCGAACCTGGTTTCGGTTGATCTGGCCCGGGGAGACCTGCACGAAGCGCGCAGCGTTGCCGATCGCTACGTAACGCTCGCTCCCGATTCAGCCCGCGCGCTCTATTCGCGTGGAATTACCGCGTTGCAGTCGGGTGACGCGGCTACGGCCCGCGCCGACTTCGGGAAATTGCTCCACTCGGATCCCTCGTACGCCGTGGCGCATTACGATCTCGCGCTGGCCGAGGAGCGCTTGGGACGTTACGACGCCGCCGAGCAAGAGCTCGAGAGCGCCCTGACGCTGGCCCCCGGCTACGCGCGCGCACGTCTCGCGCTCGGGGTCGTTCTCCTCCGCCGGGGACGACGCGCAGCGGCGCGCGAAGCCTTCGCGCGCGCGCAGCAAGACGCCGCGGGCGATCCGGCGCTGCAAAACATCGCGGCGGCGATGCGGGACTCCATCAAGGCGCCGCTTTAGACTTTCTTCATCATCGGCCGGTAGACTCCGGGCAGCACGTAAGCAACTCGGAGGCCTTATGGCTATAAAACTATTCGCAGTCGCGCTCGCAATCGTCGGCATCTCGCTCGTTGCCTGCGGCGGTCGCAGCGTCGGCGGCAGTTCGATGGTGCCGAGCGGCGCGACCACCTATACCCTGCCCGGTTTCGGATCGGCTATCGAGATCACGGCAAAGCTTCCGAAGGACACGATCGGCGAGGAGCTTCAATTCGAGGGCGTCGGCTCGCTCCATTCAAAGAAGTGGGACGCGGAGGTCGGCGGCTTCACGCAAACGGAGCGCTCGCAGGTGCTCGCGTTCCCGCCGGGCACCAAGATCACGATCCGCAACCTGTCAACCGACATCACGCACACGCTCGACGTGGTCAAAGAGGTCAAGGGGCCGCCCGCAAAATTCCCGGCGAATCCAAACCTCTCGATCCCCAAGAAGGGCGGCGACAAGCTCGAGACGGGCTACGCCAGCGGTCCGATCAAGCCGGGCGACAAGGTAACCGTCGTGCTCGCGAAGCCCGGCGTCTATCTGATCGGCTGCGCAATCCACTACGTCGAATACCACATGCGCGACGTCTTAGTGGTCAAAAAGGGCGCGAAACCCGGACCCCAGGCAACGCCGACTCCCAGGGCGACGCCGACTTCACATTCGAGCTACGCACCAGTCGAGCAATAACGCACAGGCTCGCGGCAGACCAATGATGAGGCTCGAGCGTCTGGGTGCTTCGCTGGCAATGCTGATCGCGTGCGTTAGCGCGTGCACCAACGGCGGCGGATTGGGCGGGATTAGCACGGGTGGGAGCGGACCGCCCTCGCCGCTGCCCTCGGCGGGCGTCGGCATCGCAATCCCGACCGGAAAGATCGGCGTCGAAGACGATCCGGTCTGGGGAACGGTCGCCGGCTATACGCAGAACAAGACCTCGCAGGTGCTCGCGCTCCCGCCGGGCGCGAAGATCACGTTGGAGAACCTCTCGTCCAATACGCCGCACACGCTCAACGTGATCGGCACCACCTCGGGACCGCCCCCGAAATGGCCCGCCAATCCAAGCCTCTCGTTCACGCCAAAGGGAAACGGCGTGCTCGGCACCGGCTACGCAAGCGGCACGATCAATCCCGGGGCATCGGTTACGGTCACCCTCTCCAAGCCGGGCATCTACTTGATCGGCTGCGCGTACCACTACATCGAATTCCAAATGCGCGACATCGTCCAGGTCGTCGCGGGCGCGACGCCCGGGCCGACCGCGTCACCAGGCAGCGGAGGATATTGAGATGCGAACTTCCATGGTCGCTGCAGCGCTGCTCGCGCTGCTCGCCGCCGCGCCGCAGCCGCGCCTGATCGACCAAAGCGGACGTCCGTTCACCCTTGCGTCGCTGCGGGGAGAACCGCTCGTCGTGACGTTCGTCTCGGCGCACTGCACCGATGCCTGCCCGCTGATCGACGCGCAATTCGCCGACGCTGCTCGCCGCATCGCGCAGGCGCACGTCACGGCGCGATTGCTCACGATTACGCTCGATCCCGAGCACGACTCGCTCGCGACGATGCGGCAGCTCGCGCGGCGTTTTCAGGCAGATCCACGCTACTGGCTGGTAGCGGGCGGCGCGCCGTCCGACGTGCATCGGATCATGCGCGCGTTCGGCGTCGTGTCGATTCTGGGCGAACGCGGACACCGCGACGAGCACACGACCTTCGTGTACGTCTTCGACAAGTCGGGCGACTTGGTCAAGACGATGCTCGCATCGACCGACCTCTCCGACGCGATCGTCGACGAAGTGCGCGCGCAGCGACTGGCGGCGTGGCGATGAGGCGGCGCTACGCCGGCACGCTCGCGGTCGCGCTGTTGGCAGCCTGCACCGCCGGAGGCGTGCCCACGTCGACCGGCGGAGGCGGCGGGATCGTCATCGAGGCCAATCTCACGCTCTTCGGCCAGACCCCGACGCCCTACGGCACGAGCGCGGCTTACTCGCCTGCGATAACGACCGTTCCCGTTGGTGCGCAGATCGTCTTCAAGAACACGGACGGCTTCTGCTGTCATACCGCGACGCTCATTCCGAACGCCACGACGTTTCCACAGGGTTACATATTCCCGATCTCGGCAACGTCGCAAAGCGGTACGACGCTCTCGGGCGGATTCTCCAGCGGCGCCATGCAGCCGGGCGCGTCGTCGCAGAGCATTACCGCGGATCGCTCCGGCACCTATCTCTTCGGCTGCTTCTTCCATTACAACGCACCGATGCGAGCGGCGATCGTTGTACAGTAAAGTTGCCATTGCTATCATGCTGCTCGCGCTCGCATGCGCGGCGCCGGCTCAAGCGATCCCGATCTTTGCCCAGCGCTACCACTTGCGCTGCACGCAATGCCATAGCGTTCTTCCCGAGCTCAACGCCTTCGGACGTTACTTCCGCGCGCACGGTTATCGCCTTCCGTTGCCCGCCCACGGCACGACGGTCGTCGCGTTCCGCTATCAGCTGGAATACGATCAGTATCCGGCCGCCGGATCGCGCGAGTTCTCGCCGGGCGGCATCGTGCTGGGCAGCGAGAACTTCGGAGACATCACCGCCTTCATTCACTACTCGCTGGGCGCCGGCGGTGGACCGGGCGGCGTCTACTTAGCCTGGCTGGCGGACTATAACCAACACACGCAGACGCTCTACCGCCTCGGCCTGTACGAGCTCCCGCTGGCGCAATCGCCGGGCCAGCGTCTCGACGATCTCGAACAGTACGGTTATTACGGCGCGCACGTCGGTCTCGACAATTTGACGCTCGCCGCGCCGCGCTGGGGATTGCAAATGGAACGCACGATCGGCAGTTTGGTCGTCGACGGCACCGTGGGCGTCGCCTCGTACCAAGGCGCGCCTTACGGCGGTAAACCGGTCCCGACCGGCGAGACGACGTGGAACGCGCAGCCCGAGCTCGGCCTGTGGCTGCGCGACACGCTGGCCCAGAGCAGCAAAGGCCAGTTCGACGTCGGCGGAACCGTCCTGGGAGGGACGCTGGGCATCCTGCCGACCGGCCGCGCGCCGTTCGCGGATCTCTACCAGCGATACGGCCTGCTCGCGCATGCCAGCTACGGCGACCTCGATTTGCAAGCCGAGCAGTGGTACGGCGACGATCACGATGCCGACGGGTTGCTCACCAATCAGCACTCTTCGGGCGGATACGTCCGGCTGAAGTATTACCCGATACCTCACGCCTACCTTGGTCTGCGCTACGATGCGTACGCCAATCCGTTCATCAATCGCGACTTCGTCTACTACGGTGCGGTGATGATCGAGCCGGTCCGCATCCTGCTGCAAGAGGTCCAGCCGCCGGGCGAGCACCCGTTCCTCAGCGGTGCGCTGACAGTAGCTTTGCCCGGACCGTTGAAGTACTAGCGCCATATGAGAGTGCTGGTGATCGAGGACAACCTCCCGGTCGCGCAGGCCGTTCGCACGTTGCTTGCGGCGCGGAAGTTCGCCGCCAACGTCGTCACCGACGGCGAGGCCGGCCTCGACCATTTGCTTCGACAGTGTTACGACGCGGCGATCGTCGACGTGGGTCTGCCGGGAATGGACGGCTTCGCGGTTGCGCGCGCCGCGCGCGCCGAGGGCGTGCAGACGCCGATCCTCATGCTGACCGCGCATGATGCCGTCGAAGATCGCGTGGCGGGTCTCGACTGCGGTGCCGACGACTATCTCGTCAAACCATTCGCCGAAGAGGAGCTGATCGCGCGCCTGCGCGCGATTCTTCGTCGCGGCGATCGCCCGGTCGTGAGCGTCGTCGAAGCGCGGGGCGTGCGCGTCGATGTCGGCGCGCGCGTTGCAAGCTACGCCGGCACGCCGATTGATTTGGGCGCGACCGAGTTTCGGCTGCTCGAGATGCTCGTGCGCAACGCCGGCATCGCGCTCTCTCGCGCACAGATCGTCGAGCGCATCTGGGATTACGATTTCGACGGTTCGAGCAACATCGTCGACGTCTACGTCAGCCAGCTGCGCAGAAAGCTCAAACGTTTGGGCGCCGGCAACCTCATCGAAACCGTCTGGGGCGTCGGCTATCGCATCGGAAGCCCTTGATCGTTCGGGTCGCGTTAC
>JASHXG010000232.1 GCA_030043675.1 Vulcanimicrobiota bacterium | reverse complement strand
CAATAGGCGGCCACGTAGATCTTGCCGGAAGAATCCACGGCGATGCCGGTCGGCTCGCCGGCGATCGAGATCGTCGGCGTCGTTGGAGTTCCGTCCGGCTTGTAAGTCGTTACGCTGCCGGAGGTACAGCTCAGCAAGCTCGAGTTTACTACATAGATCTTTCCGTGCCGATCGACCGCGATACCCTCCGGGTTCGTTAGGTCTGTAATCGTCGGAGACGTTTGCGTTCCATCCGGAAGATACGTCGTTACTTCGCCCGAGCTGCTGTTAGTGACATAGATCTTTCCCTTCGCATCGACGGCAATGCCAAAGGGAAAGTCGAGATTCTGCGTGATCGTCGGCGCCGTCCGCTTTCCATCCATGCGATAGGTCGTGATTCGGTTTAATGCGGGGTCCGGGACGTACAGGACCTGGCCCGGGGCGGTCGCTTGCGGCGCGGAGCCTAGTGCTGGCATGTCCAGCGGTTGCGGTGGGCTTGAGTTCACGACTCCGCCGCCGCACGCACTCAGCAGCGACGCGAGGATTGTAAGCGCGGCTCTTTTCATTATGTGTCTCTCAGTTCGGCAGGGTGTTCGGAATCGTCGTGAAGGCCGAGAAGTTGCCGTATCCGGAGGAAGCAATGTTCTGGTAGTCACCGTCATACTTGCCCGACGGATACTGCGCCTGATCGACGAGCCGAAAACCGTCGCTGACCGTTGCGTCGCCATAGAAAATGTGCTTGGAGCCCGCGTCCAATCGCAACGCGCCGGCGCAGTAGGTGGTCTGGAGGTCGTGCCGGATCGAATGCTCCCGCTCGTAGGGCTTGCGATAGATGATCATGCGCCCTTCTCCGCCGGCGCATTCATCGGGATCGTCGATGACGATGAGATCGTCGGTCTTCGGATCGACGCCGACGCCGCCGATGTAGCCCTGCGACGGCCGAAGATGCAGCGGCGCGCACTTTGTCGAGCCTTTTGCATACTCGACGACGCCCTGGAAGCTTCCGGGTCCGTAACCGTCCACGAAGACGTCGCCTTCGTTGTCGACTGCGATCGCTTCAGACTGGTCGACGTACGCGCAAGTCAACTGCGAGGGCTGCTTAGACTTCGGCTTATAGACGGCGACGTTCGTCTCGTTCATCGCGTAGATCGTGCCGTTCTTGCCGACTGCGACATCTTCCGGGTTGCCGTATGGATCGGCCATCGTCGTGACCGCCGTTGTTTTCACGTTATACCTGACGATCTTGGCGGGCAAATAGCTGGCGACGATAACGACGTTGCCGTTTGCAGCCATGCCCGAGCTGGCCTCCACGCCGAGCGCGCCGGAGATCGACCGAAGCTTCGATCCGCCGTGCCGGATCGGCCAATACCCGAGCGAGCCGTTTGGCTGGAATGCAATCAGCATCGGTTGGCTGAGCGACGGATGCAACGTTTGCGCGGGCGACAGCTCGTTGGCGGTACTGGTGACGATCGCCGGGTTTGCGCTTCCTCCGCAGCCGGCGAGCAAGAATGCGCCGGCGATCGCGGACGCCGCCGGGAGAACTCTAGCAAACACGTGCATGGCAGTCTGCTTTCTTCAACAAGCGGGCAAGCTAAGTTCGACGCTCTTCTCGCCCGCGCATCTTACGAACGACCATAGTTGCGAGGCGAGGATCGCGCCACTGACAGTCCGTACAGTTGCACATGAGCGATAGCGATGCGTCCGCATTCGGACGGTTGTTGCGACGCCATCGTCTCAAAGCCGGCCTGTCGCAGGAAGCTCTCGCCGAGCGCGCCTTCCTAAGCGCGGATGCGATCGGCCTCCTGGAGCGTGGGGTTCGGCGTTCGCCCTACGAGCAGACGGTCGACGCCCTGGCAAGTGCCCTGAAGCTCAACCGGCACGAGCGCGATGCGCTCGCGTCTGCGGCTCGCCGCCCGCAGCGCAACCTCATCCGCCTTCTTTTACCGAGGCCGCTGACGCCGCTGATCGGGCGCTCGAGCGAGTTGGGAATCATCCGGCGCTGGTTGGCGGCGGACGGGGTGCGGCTCGCGACCGTGACGGGCACCGGCGGGGTCGGAAAGACGCGCCTCGCCCTGCAGCTCGGGCATGATTTGTCTGAGACGTTCGAGGATCAGGTGGCCTTTGTCGACCTTAGCGCGCTGCGCGACCCCGCCAACCTCCCGGCCGCGATCTTCGGGTGCCTCGACCGGAGAGACGACGGTACCCCGGCTTCGATGGCTGCTCTCTGCACGCTCGTGGGCAAGCGTCGCGCGCTCTTTGTGCTCGATAACCTCGAGCAAATTCTGGCCGCCGCGCCGGCCATTTGCGACTTTCTCGAACGTTGTCCGAATGCGAGCGTTGTCGCCACCAGCCGTGAAGCGCTCCAGGTGCGTGGGGAGCACGAGTTCGCCCTTGCGCCGCTCGCCGTTCAATCCGCAGTCGACCTTTTTCTCGAGCGCGGGCGCGCCGTGCAGCCGGATCTCGAACTGGATCGCCAGGACCCAATCGTTGTCGAGGTCTGCAGCCGGCTTGACTGTTTGCCGCTTGCGATCGAGCTTGCCGCAGCGCGCTTGCGCTGGGAATCCGTGCGACAGCTTTCGCGGGCAGTCCTCTCGCCGTTGCCCTCGCTGATTTACGGTGGTCGAGACATGCCGCCGCGCCAGCAATCGTTGCAGGCTACGATCGATTGGAGTTATCAGCTCCTCAGCGATCGCGAGCGAGCGATCCTGTGTATTTGCTCGCTATTCGTCGGCGGCGGTACGCTGGACGCGATCGCCGCGGTCGCATCGGCTAACGGTTTGTTGGCCGGCGACATCGGGCACTTGGTTATCGGTTTGCTCCAAAAGCACTTGGTTCGTCCCTTCAAAGCCGACCTTCAGTTAGCACGGATTGAGATGCTTGAGGTGATTCGCGAATACGCGCGGTCACGCTTCGACTCGCTCGACCGCGCGAGCGTGTACGAGCGCGCGTTCGCCCTTTACTACGTCGAACTAATCCGGCAGAGCGCGAAGGAGCACAGTTCGGCCGCTTACGGCTCATGGCTGGATCTTATCGCCGGCGAGTACATGAACATTTGCGCCGCCCTACGCTGGTCGGTCGAGCACGACCGGCCGCTCGGCCTCGGGCTGGCGGTGCCGCTGACCGAGTTTTGGGAGCGCAAAGGGCTCTATGCCGACGCCCGAAGTTGGCTCGAGGCGCTGACCAATCCGCTGGAAGAGACGCTCGCGCAGCTTGACGCGAGGCTGGCGTGGCGCGCGGCTACGTCGCTGGCCCTCAGCTACCAGTGGACCTCAGACGGCCGTCGCGCGTGCGCGGTGAATCGGCACGCACTGGCAGCGGCACGGGCGCTGGACGATCCTCTAGCGATAGCAAAAAGCCTGAACAACCTTGGCAACGCTCTGCTCGATGTGGGCGAAGCACGCGAAGCCCGCGATGCGCTCGAGGAGTCGCTTGCCATCAAGGAGAGGTGTGTCAATCAAGCGGGGCGCGACAACACGTGGTCGCTCGCGTCCACGCTGGCAAACCTAGGAATCGCGTTGAGCGCCTGCGGCGAGCATCAGGAGGCGTTGAGACTTCACGAGCGCGCTCGCAGCCTGTTTCGCGCGGTCGGCGACCAATGGGGCGAGATCGGTCAACTGAATAATATCGCCGATACGCACCGCGCTCACGGCGACTTTCGCGAGGCCGCAGTCTGCTATGCCGCCAGCCTGGGAGCCAATACCGAGGGAATTCGCGCTGAAATTGCGCACAGCCTCGAAGGTCTCGTCGTCGTCGCTTCGATCGAGGGAAAGTTCCGGCAAGCTGCAATGCTCGCGGGTGCGGTCAAACGAGTCCGAAGCGAAACGCAACGCCCGCCCCCATCCAGCTCGGTCGACATCAGTCGGGCATGTGCGATTGCGCGCAACTCGCTGGGCGATCCGCAGTTCGAGGAGGCCTGCGAGGCCGGTGCCAAGATGGCGTTAGCCGACCTGATCGAAGCCGCGCGGACCGACCTGGCGCCGGAAGTCCTTGACATTTGTAAAGTTCGGCCTACGCTGAGGGTATGACCCGCTTTGCAGATGTCTTGAACTCCTCGATGGATGAAGCCGGGCTGTCGGCTGCTCAGGTAGCCGAAAGCGCCGGGCTGACGGAATCGGCGATCTCGCTGCTTCGGTCGGGACGGCGCGAGCCGTCCTATCGCACGCTCCAGCGCTTGGCTGCGGTCTTGCCCCCGCTCGGCGAGGGTTTGGCCGAGAAGACCAGTCCGTTCGACTCGATCGAGTCCGCGATCGCCGACATCCGCGCGGGGAAGATGGTCGTCGTGCTCGACGACGAGGACCGCGAGAACGAAGGCGACCTCGTGATGGCGGCGCAGATGGTCACGCCCGACGCGATCAACTTCATGCGCAAATATGGCGGCGGTTTGATATGCGTGCCGATGGTCGGCGCTCGCCTGGACGAGCTCCACATTCCGCAGATGGTTCGCGACAACACCGCCGTTCACGAGACCGCTTTCACCGTTTCGGTTGAAGCGCGCGGCGTCACGACGACCGGTATCTCGGCGCACGATCGCGCCGCGACCATCAAGAAGCTGCTGGATCCCGAGGCGAAACCAGCCGACTTTCTGCGGCCGGGGCATACGTTTCCGCTGCGCGCGCGTGAGGGCGGGGTCTTGGTGCGTGCCGGGCAGACCGAGGCGGCCGTGGATCTGGCGCGCTTGGCGGGGCTGTATCCGGCGGGCGCGATCTGCGAGATTATGGCCGACGACGGCACCATGGAGCGACTCGACGGCTTGCGCAGTTATGCCGACCGCCACTCCCTCAAGCTCATCACGGTCAAGGATCTGATCGCCCACCGGATGCGCACCGAAAAGCTCGTGAAACGGCTTGCCGAGTTCGCGCTGCCGACGACCCTCGGCGACTGGAACGGCGTTGCATACGGAACGACCATCGATGAAAGCACGCACGTTGCCCTGGTGATGGGGGAGATCGGCGACGGTAAAGAGATTCTGGTGCGGGTCCACTCGGAGTGCTTGACCGGTGACGCGCTTCATTCGGTCCGCTGCGATTGCGCGGCCCAGCGCGACGGCGCGATGAGCTTGATCGCGCACGAAGGGCGCGGGGTCTTTCTCTACCTGCGCCAGGAAGGCCGAGGCATTGGCCTCGCCAACAAGCTGCGCGCGTACGAACTGCAAGATCACGGGGCCGACACGGTCGAGGCCAATCTCGCGCTCGGCTTGCCGGTTGACAAGCGTGACTACGGAATTGGGTCGCAGATTCTCTACGACTTAGGCGTGCGGGAGATGCGTCTGATCACCAACAACCCGCGCAAGATCTTCGGCCTCGAGGGGTACGGTCTGAAGATCGCCGGACGGATGCCGTTGCAGACGGTGCCCACGGCGCACAACAAACGGTACATCGATACCAAGCGGTCGCGCCTGGGCCACATGCTCGACGGCGAGGCCGTCTCGTGAAGCGCGCCTCCCAAGGGCGTCGAGGCACGGCCGATTGCACCGGCAAGACCTTCGCGATCGTCGCGGCCCGCTTCTACGCCGACCTGGCCGACCGGCTCGTTGAGGGCGCCAAGCGCGCGCTGCGTGACTGCAACGTTTCGGACGCAAGCGTCAGCCGCTTCGACGTTCCCGGCTGCTTCGAGCTGCCGTTGGCCTGTCAGAACCTGATCGCCACCGAACGCTTCGATGCGCTGGTCGCGCTCGGCGTCGTGGTTCGAGGTGAGACTCCGCACTTCGATCTGGTCGCCGGGCAATGTGCGCGCGGCATCATGGAAGTGCAACTCGCGACCGGCGTGCCGATCGGCTTTGGAGTCGTAACCACCGAGAATCTCGCGCAGGCCGAGGAGCGCGTCGATCCCAAGGGCGACAAAGGCTATGCCGCCGCGATCGCGGCTGCTACGCTCCTGGGCATAACGGGCGGCGTTCCCCGTGCCGGCTTTCGCAGTTGATCGAATTGCCCGTTCGCGGCGCAGGAACTCAGAGACTTCGGTCGGATTTACGGAGCTTTATGCTACGCGGAGGCCGAACGTTGGAAGATAAGATACTCACCTGCAAGGATTGTGGTAACGAGTTCGTCTTTACTGGAAGAGAGCAGAGTTTTTTTGCCGAGAAGGGATTCCAAAACGAGCCGCAGCGATGCCGTGACTGCCGGCAAGCGCGGCGTGGGCACGGCGGCGAAGATCGCACGCGAACCGCACGGCCGAGTTATTCGGCGGTTTGTGCGGATTGCAAGGTTGAAACAACCGTCCCATTCCGCCCGCGCGGTGACCGTCCGGTCTACTGCCGCGC
>JASHXG010000231.1 GCA_030043675.1 Vulcanimicrobiota bacterium | reverse complement strand
TGCTTGGCAATGCGCGGATCCAGGCCTGCAGTTCGACGACACGATCCAGGAATGGCACACCTGCTCCAACGACGAGCGCATCAATGCAACGAATCCGTGCATAACCGGCGACACGCTGATCGCGACTGCCGATGGCCCGCAGCGGATCTCCAACCTCGTCGGCAAGGCCGCGTTTGTCCTCGGAAGCGACGGCAAACCTCACTTTGTCGACAAGATCTTCGCGACGGGAACGAAGCCCGTCTATCGGCTTCGCACCAGGTCCGGCTACGAGCTCGCGTTGACTGCTGATCACAAGGTTCTAACGGAGAACCGTGGCGACGTCGCAGCCTGCGAACTCCGCGGCGGCGACAGACTCGCGCTCGGTGGCTCCGGCTTCGGCGACACGCCACTCGACGACCGCATCGCGCTTGGGATCGGCGTCGCCGTCGGTGACGGCTGCATAACCAACGGTGCATCGCGCGGTCTTATTTTCACGATGCACGACGACGAAGCGCCAATCTTGGCCGATATCGCCGCCGGAATTAACAACTCGAAGGCCTCGTTCGCTGATGATGGGCGCAGCCGGAGAGCTACGGCCGTCACAACGCCGCTCAAGAGCTCGGGGCCCCGTATTTCCACGGGCAACCGCCGCATCGTCGATCTTTTCGCCAGGTACGCGCTGCTCGATCGGGGCAGCGCCGAAAAGCGATTCACCGACGCGATCTACGAGCTGAACCGGGATGCAACCGCCGCCATTTTGCGCGGCTTGTTCACCGCCGATGGGACCGTCGCCAACTATGGGTCGAAATCACAGTATATTTCGCTCGACTCCTCCTCGCTCGCGCTACTCAAGCAGGTTCAACATCTTCTCCTGTCCTTTGGAATTAAGGCAAAGTTGTATCGCAACCGGCGCATCGAGCTTCTAGCAAATTGCCCGGACGGTAAAGGAGGGTTATCCGAATACCGGGTTGTGCAGATGCACTCGCTAAGGATCTCTCGCTCGTCGCGACTTGCATTCCAGCGCGCCATTGGATTCCACAGCACCTCGAAAAAGGCTCACGCGCTGGCCGTTCTCAATGCGTCCATCGGCTGCTATCACGAAGCTCTCTCCGATGAGTTCGAGTCTCTCGAGCTGATCGGCGATGCGGACGTATTTGATCTGACCGAATCCGAGACGCACCACTTCGTCGGAAACGGCCTACGAATACATAATTGCTCAGAATACCTATTCATAGATGATACCGCGTGTAATTTATCAAGCGTAAATTTGGTAAAGTTTCTCAACGACGACGGGAACTTCGATGCAAAGCGGCTCGCAGAAGCATCGCGCATTTGGACGACGACGCTCGAGATCTCGGTGACGATGGGCCAAATGCCCTCCAAGAGCATCGCTGAGAAGAATCACGGCTATCGCACGCTCGGTCTGGGCTACGCGAACCTCGGCACGCTCCTCATGCGCATGGGTCTGCCATACGACTCAGAGGAGGGCTTCGGCTGGTGTGCCGCCATCAACGCCCTCATCACCGGCATGGCCTATCGCACATCTGGGGAGATGGCGCAGCAACTAGGACCGTTCGCGCGTTTCGAAGCCAATCGCGAGCCGATGCTGCGGGTGATACGCAACCACCGGCGCGCTGCGTACGCCGCAACCGAAGAATACGAAGGTCTCACCGTCAAGCCCGTGACGCACCCACCGACGCTCTTCACGCAAGCCACCTGGGCACTGGCGCGCAAGATTTGGGACGAGGCGTTGTCGATCGGCGAAGTGGCCGGCTATCGAAATGCACAAGTGACCGTGACCGCACCTACCGGCACCATTGGTTTAGTCATGGACTGCGACACGACGGGCATCGAGCCCGACTTCGCGCTGGTGAAATTCAAAAAGCTCGCCGGCGGCGGTTACTTTAAGATCGTCAATCAATCGGTCGATGCGGCGCTGCACAAGCTCGGCTACTCGCAAGAACAGATCGACGCGATCGAAACGTACGCGAAGGGGACAGGCACGCTTCAGGAAGCGCCGCATATCAACTGCGCCACGCTTAAGGCGAAAGGATTCGATGACGAAGCCATCGATCGAGTCGAGACCGCTCTCCCAAGCGCCTTCGAGCTGTCATTCGCCTTTAACAAGTTCGTCCTCAGCGAAGAGTTCTGTAAAGAAACTCTTGGCCTGACCGACGAGCAACTCAGCGATTGGAACTTCTCGATTCTGCGCGATGGGCTAGGGTTCAGCGCGCAGCAGATCGAGGAGGCGTCGGCGCACATCTGTGGCCGCATGACCGTCGAGGGTGCGCCCGATCTCAAGGACGAGCACTTAGCAGTCTTCGACTGTGCTACCCCGTGCGGTAAGTATGGGTCGCGTTACATCCGTCCGCTCGCACATGTCGACATGATGGCGGCAGCGCAGCCTTTTGTGAGCGGAGCAATTTCAAAAACAATTAACTATCCGCAGACGGCGACGATCGCGGAAGTTAAAGACGCCTACCGGTACGCATGGGAGCGGATGATCAAGGCGGTCGCGCTCTACCGCGACGGCTCGAAACTCTCCCAACCGTTGGCGGCAAGCTACGATTTCGGCGGCGACACCGGTGAGGAGGAGCCCGCAGCGCAGCAGCAGCCGTTTGCGCAGCCGCTGCAGATTGCCGAGAAGATCGTCTATCGCTACATCGCCAAGCGGCGGTCGATGCCGCAGCGGCGCAGCGGGTATACGCAGAAGGCAACGATCGCCGGTCACAAGGTCTATCTGCGCACCGGCGAATACGAGGGCGGCCAGCTCGGCGAGATCTTCATCGACATGCACAAGGAGGGCGCCGCCTTCCGCTCGTTGATGAACAACTTCGCGATCGCGATCTCGCTCGGCTTGCAGCATGGCGTGCCGCTTGAGGAGTTCGTCGAGGCCTTCACCTTTACGCGCTTCGAGCCCAACGGGCCGGTCGTCGGCCACGATCACATCAAGATGTCGACCTCGATCCTCGACTACATCTTCCGCGAGCTGGCCGTCAGCTATCTGGGCCGCTACGACCTCGCGCACGTGCAGCCGTCGATGCAGATGGACGCGATGGGTCCCGAAGCCGGCGAAGAGTACGTCGCCGAGGAAGAAGGCGGCACGAACGTTCGCAGCGTCGGCGTCGCCGAGAAACTGCATCCGGTGAGCAGCCACTTGCACCCCGGGCAAAGTGCGCCTGCATCGCAGCCGATCGCCGAAACGCGAGACGTCACGTCAGCGCCACCGTCGGCGCCGCACGGACGCAACGGCGGCACCGCGACCTTGACGCTCTCGCGAACCGAAGCGATCAACGCGTCGAAGGCCAAGGGCTACACCGGCAACGCGTGCTCGGAGTGCGGTCAGCTCACCATGGTCCGCAACGGCGCCTGCGAGAAGTGCGACTCCTGCGGAGCGACCTCGGGCTGTAGCTAAAGCCGCCCCAC
>JASHXG010000026.1 GCA_030043675.1 Vulcanimicrobiota bacterium | reverse complement strand
GGCGCATTCGGCAGCGCGCGGTGAAACCAGGCCGTCGCGGCCTCGGTCGGCAGATAGAGGACGTACGCCCAGTCGCCTCCGCCGACCGGCGCACCGTCATTGTAGTCGATATTCGCGTTCAAGAACGACGAGAGCAGCACGACCCCGTTGACGCCGATGCCCTCGTCCTGAAGGAGCTTCACGAGCACCGCCGAGCGCGTCGTGCCGTAGGATTCACCGAAGAGAAAGCGCGGTGAGTTCCAGCGGTTGAAGTTGGTGATGTATCGTTGAATGAACTGCGCGAAAGCTGCGGCATCTTCATCGACGCCCCAGAAGTCCTTACGATCGCCCACCCCGATGAAACGCCCGAAGCCGCTTCCCGGCATATCGATGAAAACGAGGTCGGTCTTGTCGAGCAAACTGTACCGATTGTCGAGCAGCTGGTATGGGGGCGGTCCGGTGACGGTCCCGTCGGCCGTGCGCACGCGCACCGGCCCGAACGAACCCATGCGCAGCCAAATCGTCGAGCTCCCCGGGCCCCCGTTGTAGAGGAAGGTCACCGGACGCTTCGACGGATCGGCCCCGTCGAGCGTGTAGGCCGTGTAAAAGACGCGCGCGGTCGGCTGATCATCGGTATTGCGCAGCGTAATCGTACCGGCGCGCGCCGTATAGGCCAGCGACCTTCCATCGAGCACGAGCGTGTGGTGCGTCACCGCATCCGGCGTAGGCGCGGGAATCGATGGAGGCTTGGCAGCGCTCGCTAGCGGCAGCGCCACTGCGAGCGCCAGGACAGCAGAGAGTGTACGCAGCGGTTTGACGTGCAACTGATCAACCTCCGGTCGGGGGAGCCTAAGCAGGCTCGATTATCGCTTCGACGGGCGTTTGCTCCTGCCGCGCGTCCGCGCGGACGCAATCAAAGTTAAGTCAAAACGATTCGTACAGCTCCGACTTGAGCCGTTCGAGCGCGCCGGCAATTGAGTCGAGATAGGGGAGCATCGTGCTCTTGATCCGCGCCAACCGCTCCTCGCCTTGCGCGGTGATCGCGTAGACGCGTCGCGATCGCTTGGTCGGGTGCTCCCACGAAGCAGTCACGAAGCCGCGCTCCTCTAGACGGCGGAGCAGCGGATAGATCTTGTTCGTATTAACCGCAACCAGGTCCCCGCACACCTCTTCGATTCGCTGCATCAAGCCGTAACCGTGGTCGGGCTGTTTCTTGACGAGATGCAGAATCAAAGCAGGAAAGACCGTCCTGCTCTTGATCGGGCCGCGCACGACCTCATCTACGCGATACGGCGCCGCCACGGTTTTCTCAGCCACGAGCGGCCTAGGCACGCGTGTGCGCGAGGCGTCCCGCGCCGTAAGCACGATCGATCTCGCCGGCGTAGCGCTCTTCGACAATTCGGCGTTTGATCTTCATCGACGGTGAAAGCTCGCCGCCTTCGACGGTGAACTCGCGCGGAACGACGACGATTCGCCGGATCTGTTCGTAGCTGGCCAGGTCCGCGGTTTCCTTGCGAACCTCTTCGGTCAGAAACGCAAGCACGTCTTCTCGTTCGGCGAGCTGTTCGGGCGAGGCATCGGCCGGCAATGACGCAAGCTCGAGGCGCACGAGATTCCAGTTTGGGACGATCAAGGCGATCGGGTGGGCGCGCCCGCTTCCGGTCACCATCGCTTGGGCCACGAAGATCGAGCGTTTGACGCTGGCTTCAACGCGAGCCGGAGCGACGAACTTGCCGGTGCCGGTCTTAAAGACTTCTCGCTTGCGATCGGTGATGCGCAGAAATCCGTCGCCGTCGATCTCGGCCACGTCGCCGGTGTGAAGCCAACCGTCCACGATCGCTTCCGCAGTCGCTTGGGGATCGCGATAATATCCTTGCATGACGTTCCGGCCGCGCACCAGCAGCTCGCCATCCGGAGCGACGTGCAGCTCGACGCCGTCGATGGCGCGTCCGACGGCGCCGTACTCGTTGCGCGATAGCCGGCTGCACGAGGTCACCGGAGAGGTCTCGGTGAGGCCGTATCCCTGCATGATCGGCACGCCGAACGACAGGAACGTCATCGCCGTGTCGACGTGCAGCGGCGCGCTTCCGCTGGTAAGAAACCCGATGCGATCGAGACCTAAGGCGTGGCGAATCTTGCCGAGCACGAGCCGCTTTGCAATGGCGTATTGGAAGGCCAGCCCAGGGCTCGGTCCGTGGCCAAACGTCTTCGCATGCATGTAGTCGCGTCCGACGCGCAAGGCCCACGGTACGAGCTTGGCCTGCAGGCCGCCCATCTTGAGCGCTTGGCCTTCGACGCCGGCGAGCACGCGGTCGAAGATGCGCGGCACGGCCGTCATCTCGGTCGGTCTCACGTCGCGAAGATCCGCAAGCAGCTCGCTGGGATCGTGGCAGATGAAATACCGCACCTTCGAGATCAGATAGATGTAGATCATCGTGTGCTCGTAGATGTGCGAATAGGGGAGCACCGAGAGCACGTCGCGGCCCGACTCGATCCCCTCGAAACCGCACGTTAGCGACACTTGAGCATCGAAGGCCAAGTTATCGTGGGAGAGCATCACGCCCTTGGGAACGCCGGTCGTCCCCGACGTGTAGATCAGCACCGCCAGCTCGTCGGGGAGAAGCGTCGCCTCGTACGCGGCGGGCAGCTCCGGATGCTCGGAACGAATCGCAGCACCGCGTCTTTCAAAGCTACTCAACCCGTCGTCTGCTTCGGAGTCGAAGACGACGACGCGCGGCAGCGTCGCCCCGCTCGCGCGCACGTGCTCCAGCGTCTCCGGCGAATCGACGAAGACGAGCGTCGCGCCCGAGTGCTCGAGAATATAGGCGGTGTGATCCAGCGCCTGTGTCGGATAGATTGGAACGACGACGCATCCCGCGAAGAGCGTGGCGAAATCGCAGACGATCCAGTCAACGCAGTTGTGGGAGATCAATGCCACCCGATCGCCGGCGGTAAGACCCGCGTCGCGAATGGCGCACGCTACGCTTTCGACGCGCTCGATGAGGCGCGCGCTCGAGGTCGGCGTCCAGCTTCCGTTGACCCGCTCGACCAAAACCTCGTCACGCTGCTCGGACAGCGCCCGCCGAATCAAGGTCGGAAGCGTCTCTTTGCGGGGAAGCTCCGGGGACATGCATCCCCAATGCGCGCCGCTCGGTGGGGACCCCTTTTGCTTCCGCTACGGCGGCAGCAGGTACGGCCGCGCGCGCTCGAGGCGCGCTTGCGTCATCCCGGCAACGTCGAGCAGCTCGTCGATCGATGTAAAGTTTCCCTCGCGGCCGCGCATCTCGACGATGCGCTGCGCGACGGCATGCCCGATGCCCGGCACGGCCGCGAGCGTGGTCGCCCCGGCCGCATTGAGGTCGACGCTCGATGCCGGGGGCGGACTCGCGGAACGACGCCGCCCATGCCGCGAGGGCGCGCGCCCGCGTGCGCTTTCACCGGCCACGGGAACGTAGATTTCATCACCGTCGGCCGCGCGCGCGGCGAGATTCACACCGGCCGGATCGGCCGACGCGCTTAGTCCGCCCGCCAAAGCAACGGCTCGCGCGTAGCGGTCGCCGTCGCGCAGGCGATAGAGACCCGGCTTCGCGACGGCGCCCGCCACGTAGACGACGACGCTCTCATCGGAGGAGAGGCGGGCGACGCGACGGTGGTGCTGGTAAGGGGCCTGAGAGGCGCCCGTCGCGGGATCGAGCGCGGGCGAGGCGGTGCGCAGAGCTTGCACGAAGGGCCGGTCCGCCGGATGCCAGAGCGCCGCCGCGCCCAAACCGAGTGCGGCCGTGACGAGCGCAATTCGCACGATCATGCCGTTCTTTACCGCGCGACCGCGCGGACGGAAAGAGCCGCTTGCGTGGGGCGTGTACCATGGTTGCATGGCCGGCAGCGCTGCGGCGAGCTACGACTTCCGCACCATCGAGCACAAATGGCAGTCGCGTTGGGAGCGCGATGCGATCTATCGCGCGCGCGAAAAGAGCGAGCTCCCCAAATACTAT
>JASHXG010000230.1 GCA_030043675.1 Vulcanimicrobiota bacterium | reverse complement strand
CTCTATCACGGCTGCAGCGTCTTCACGCCGAACGACGACTACAGCGCGGTCGTTACAAACGCGCCCACCGATCCCAAGAGCAGCGCCTACATTGCATCGGTCATCGAGGCGGGCGACCGGGCCGGCTTCTTCGCATCCACCGGCGTCGAACAAGTGAACCTCGCCGATGATGCGACGCCGAGACTCAAGGTGCACGCAAAAGTCGATTACCATCCCTTTCCCGTTCCCTATCCATGGGAGGCGGGTTTCTTCATCGAACCGCTCGCCGATCATCACGCAATGGTGGTGCAGTACCAAGCCTGTCATCTGTACGAGGCGTACGGCACCAGCTACCTGAGCGGCAGCTTGAGCGCGTTCAGTGGAGCGAACTGGGATTTGACGAAGCGCTTCGTGCCTCTGCCTCCAGGCCATCCGTCGGCGATGGCATCCGGGTTACCGCTCTTCGCCGGGATCGTGCGGTGGGAAGATTATCAAGCGCACTGCATCTGCCACGCGTTGGATTGGTCCGGCATCGCCCACACCGTTTCGCACTACGGGTTCGTCCGCCCGGCCAGCGACACCGATCGGCTGACGTTCTACGGTTCGAGCTCCTACGAGCTGCCGTACGGCGCCCGCCTGCGGTTGAAGGCTTCGTTCAGCACGGCCGGCTGGGGACCGCAAGCGAGAATGGTCGCGAACGCGATGAAGCATTACGGAATCTATCTCGCCGACACCGGCTCGGACGTCAACGGACTCTATTTTGCCAATGCGAGCGACGGAACCAATCCTTGGAACGCGTCGGACCTGGCCGCGCTTTCGCGCATTCACCTCGGCGACTTCGAGGTGCTCAAGCTTTCGCCAATTCGGTACGTTAGCGGCCAGTGAAGATCTTGGCGCCCCATCCGATCACCGTGGCGCCGGGAATAAGCAGCAGTTGCGAGAGCGCAAGTCCCAGCACCGCGGTCACGGCAAGTCCGATCACGAGCGCTTTGACGTCGTCCACCGATCGTTCGCCGCGAACGGCTCGATCGGTAATCAAGGCCGAGGTCGGGTCGACGATGATGTTATACGCAATCGTGGCGAACCCATTGACCAGGCCGCTCGAGAGGACGGCCGTGCGCGCCGTCTGAGGATGGAGCACGCTGGCGTAGGCAGCTGCCACCACGCCGATGCCGAAGATCGCGGTAACCATGACGTTCAGCGCGAGAATGTCCTTGGGCACGTTGCGAAAGGAGAGGTCGCGCAGACGCGTCGTCACGCCGAACTTCACTTCCCCGAGAACGGCGGCGACCGTGGCCGGCTTAAACATGGCGAGGGCGGCTTTTGGAACGCTGCCGTTGCGTTCGAGCGATCGGATCGCGCGCAGATAGAGCATGACGAAGGTTGGGATCGCGAGCGTACCGAGCACCGCGCCGCCTAGGCCGGCGAAAACGATCCAGCGCAGCTGCCACTGATACGTCGTTAACGTCGCGGAGACCGCGCGGTCGGACAGCGCGCCGAGCATTGGGGAGTAGAACATCTGCGCGAATCGGCTGCTGGTCGCGAAGATGTTGAAGAGCGAGATGGCGGTGGCGACCCGCCCGGAGCGCGCCCCGGCGAGGCGCGCGGCATATGCCGCGATCGCCAGCGCCTGAACGACGCAGTTCAGCACCATGGCAAGCAACAGCTGCCAAGGCCAGAAGCCATGACCCACCTCTGTAGTTTAGGGGGACACCTCGGCGCTGCCATCCACCCTTCGCCCCGGCGCCTGGGACCTTCGCGGGCCGTCCGCACGACCTTCGCTTCTCGACCCAAACGGTCCGACGCGCTACGCTGAGATGGAGCGCATGGCCAGCACGACCGTACCACAGCACTCGCTGCGGGCAATTCTCGCCGTCTTCGCTAGCCTCGCGGTTGCTGCCGCGGTGCTGCTGCTCGTCGGCGGGGTTACCTTGCCGGCCATGGCGCTTACGGCGGCCCTGGCGGCTCCGTTTGCGCTCTACGCCGCCCTGAAGCGCCCACTCGATTTTCCCTTCGGCCTGTACGTCCTGTTGGTGCCGTTCGACAACTTGCTGCACACCGGTGGATTCGGCACCCTCACCAAGCTGCTCGGCATCGTGGCCGGTGGCTTCCTCTTGCTGTGGATCGCCCGGCGACGCCGCACCGCCGGCGTTGGCGCCCCGGTGCTCTTTCTGGCCGCGCTCGGCGTCTGGATGCTCGCGAGCACGCTCTGGGCGATCGATCAGCAGGCTGCGTTGGAGATCATGCCGACCTACGCCGGGCTGATGCTGCTTTATGCCGCCCTGGCCATGATGCCGATTTCGCTCGACGGCTTTCGCCGGCTGTTGCTGCTCGTGGTAGGTGGCGGCCTGTGCGCCGCGGCCTACGGCGTCCACGCGTTTCGCACCGACCCGACGTTTGCGCAAGAGAGTCAGGTGATGATGCGTCTGGTCGTCCAGGTCGGCCAAGACCGCATCGACCCCAATCATTTCGCCGACGCGCTGCTCTTTCCAATCGCCATTATCACGATGTGGGCGTTACGAACCCCGCGCCTGGTGGCAAAGTTGGCCTGCATTGCGGGCTTGGCTCTGCTCGTCGTCGCAATCTTGCTGAGCGGCTCGCGCGAAGGGCTCACGGCTACGCTCTTGATCGCTGCCTACTATTTCTGGCGCTCGCGTTATCGCTTGCAGCTCGTCGTCGCAGCCGCCGGCGTCGTCGCGGTCGCCGCCGGCGTCCAGACGTCGGTCTTCCTGCGCTTTGCGAGCGCGGTTCAAACCGGCGGATCCGGGCGCACCTCAATTTGGGCGGTCGCGCTGGAAGCAGCGAAGCATCGCATCCTGCAGGGTTACGGCATAGGAAACTTTACGCAAACATTCGACGTCTTTTATCTGCGCGTCCATCAGCCGTATCCTTACGGCTGGAACGGACCGGCGCACAATCTGATCCTGCATTACCTCGTCGAACTAGGCATCGTTGGTCTGGTGTTGATGGCCGGCTTTTTCTACGCCCAGTTCCGTTCGCTGCGCGACATAGGGCCTAGCAGCGAGTTCTACGACTACCGCCTCATGATGGAGGCGGGGCTCTTGGCGATCGTGACCGTCTCGATGACGATCGACCTCTTCACCTACAAGTACGCGTGGCTGGTCTTTGCGATGGTCGCCTTGTTGCGAAACGCCTACGAGGCGGAGCGATCCAAGGCCGCGATGCGGCCGACCAGCTCCTCCATGATTCCGGTTCTATCGGCGCGCTCGCGCATCGAGGCCTTGCCCCGCTCGCCGAGCGCGCGCCGCGCCTCGTAGTCGAGTCGCGAAAGCTCGCGCAGCGCGTCGGCTAAGGCGCCGGCGTCGCCGGGCGGCGTGCAGAGCACCCCGAGGGACGTGCCCTCTTTACGCGCTTCGCCTTCGGCTACGACGATGACGGGACAGCCAACCGATAATGAGTCGTAGAGCTTCGTGGGGATGCTCTCTCGAATTCCCTTGCGCAGCGGAATGACCGAGACGTCGGCGCCGGCGACCATCGCCATCGCGTCGGGGCGCGGGAAACTGCCTTTGACAACGAGGTTTGCGACGTTCTCCTTGCGCACCCGCTCGTCGAGGCGCGCGCGTTGCGCGCCGTCTCCGACGATTTCGATCGTGATGCCGTCTTCGGCCAAGAGCGCCGCGGCGTCGACCAGTACGTCGACATCGGTCGTGAGGCCGAGGTTTCCGGCGTAGATCGCGGTAAAGCCATCGGCTTGCCGGGCGCGCGAAGAGAAGCTCGGCGTCCGCTCGGCCGCGTTGCGCGCCAACAGCAGACGCGATGGATCCACGCCGCGCTGTGCCACCTGGGCCAGCGCCGTCGGCGTAACGACGACCACGAGGTCCGCTCGCCGATAGACGCGACGGACGAACCACTCAACCGCGCGGGCCAAGAAGCCATCGCGCTTCCAGATTCCCATAGCGATCGCGATGTCGGGCCAGACGTCGCGAAGCTCAACGATAAACCGCGAGCGATGACGCCAGGCACCGATCAGACCGGCGAGCGCAACCGTAATCGGCGGCGAGCTCACGATCACGGCGTCGTAGCGCTCGCGCGAGGTCAGCAGATACACCGACGCGGACGCGGCGGCCGAGAGCCAGTGGAGGAGCCGCGACCCGGGCAGGCCGGGAACGAGCAGCGAGAAGAGGCGGAGGACGCGTACGCGGTCCGCGCCTTCGGTGCGGGCAAAGGGACGGCGAGTTTCACTGAAGCGCCCACGCGGGAAGGACGGGAAGTTCGTAACCACCGTCACGTCATTTCCGGCGGCTGCCAACGCATCGACCAGCGAGGCCACGCGCAGCGCGCCGGCGCCGGGTTCGGGCGGGAAAAAATGCGTTACGACCGCGACCTTCACGTGTGCGCACCTCCGAGGATGGTATCGCGGCCTCGCAACCGCTCGGGCAAGCTCTTTAACGTCGCGCCGATCAGCCGCGCGCGAGACGCGCGCCGGTCCACGTAGGCGCTCCAGCGCTGCGCCGCCGCCTCGAACGCCGGCCAATCGAACATCTTCGAAAGCACGCGCATCTGCGCAATGTGAAACTCGTGGTATTTGAGGGTCGCGAGGTGCGGGCGATCGGCGGCGCTGCGCAACAGGCTATAAAGCGTCCACCAACCCGTGTCGAAACGCGGCAGCCAACGGTCCAACGTCTCGATCGACTCCTCGAGCAGCCTCTCCATCCACGCATCGCCGGCCGTCTTCCAGAGCTCCCAGAGACCCCACAGAGCGTAGATACAGCCGTTGAGAACGTGTGGCGCGTGCTCGTTGGCGATCTCCTCGAAGAAAACGTCCGAGCCCTCGCGCCAGACGACTCCTCCACGCGCGATCGCGAAGCGGAACGGCTGCGCGGCGCGCACCGCGGCATCGGCGTAGCCGGAGTGGCGGTCCAAGCGGTGCGCCCGAAGCAGCACCGAGACCGCCTCGCCTTGCGCCATCGCCGAAGACCATCCGGTGCCGGCTCCGTACTTGGTCCAGGGGAATTCGAACCGATAGAGACCGGCGCGCTCGCCGTCTTCTTGCCGATCGCGCAGCCAGGCCGCCTGGTCCAACACATCTTTGCGGGCTCGAGCGTCGGCCGTATCGTGCCAGACGCCGAATCGGTGCAAAGCGAATTGCGCGATCCGTATCGGATGATATGACCGCGACGGCCCGCTTAGAAGCACCCCGCCGGCGTCGCGCGACGCATCGGTGAAGTCTTCGCCGTAAACCCCACTCCCCGGGTCCCACTCGATGAAGTACGGTCCCTCGCCGGGACGCTCCAAGCTCGAAAACGAGTAGCCGCGGCGATGCGACCACGCGAGCGGAAAACCGAGGGCCACCCGGCGTAGCGCGCTCATGCCACCGCCCGTACGGCGACACTCTTAAAGGGACGTCCTAGAACGTAGCATTCGAATCCACACCGTTGCCAGTCTGCGGTGTCAAAGAACTTTCGAGTATCGACCAGACGCGGCGTCCGCATCAGCGAAGCGACCGCCTCGGGCCGAATCGTCGCGAAGAGCGTGTGCGGCGTGAGCAAGATCAGCGCATCGGCGTCCGATACGGTCTCCTCGAGCGTCCCGCAAAGCGGGCGATGGAATCGCTCGACGAGCGGATCGTAGATCGCCGTGGAATATCCGCGCTCGCGCAGGAGCGTGTCGACGCGGACCGTCGGGCTTTCGCGCGCGTCGCTCACGTCGGCTTTGTAGGCCGCGCCCAAGAGGGCGATCTTGCGGCCGCGCCCCGGATCGACGAGCTCCGCGATGCGACGCACGATGCGGTAGGGCATGCGGTCGTTCACGCGGCGCGCCGACTGAATGAGCTCGGTTACGAACGGGTTTGCATCGGAGAGGAAATGCGGGTCGACCGGTATGCAGTGACCGCCGACGCCCGGGCCCGGCGCAAGGATGTTCACGCGCGGATGATGGTTCGCCAGCTCGATCGTTTCCCAAACATCGACGCCGAGCTCCTCGGCGAAGATTGCGAGCTCGTTTGCAAAAGCGATGTTGACGTCGCGGAACGTATTCTCGACGACCTTTACGAACTCGGCAACCGCCAAGGACGTGACGGAGATGGGACCCTCGCAAAAGGAGGCGTAGAGGTCACGCACGATGCGGGCATCCTGGGGCGTCCGGCCGCCGACGACGCGCGCATTCGTGCGCAGCTCCGTCATGATGGCGCCGGGAATCACACGCTCGGGGCAGTGAGCGACGTGAAAGTCGCCGATCTGCTTTCCGGCGGCGGCCAGGGCGCCTTCGATGACGCGTTCGGTTGCGCCGGGAGGCACCGTCGACTCGAGCACGAGAATCGCACCGGGTTCGGCGACCGCGGCAACCGCTGCAGCGGCCGCCTCGACGTAGCGCAGGTCGGGTTTCCCTTCGTGCGTTGGCGTCGGGAGGCACATGACGTATGCCTGCGCGTTCGGTATTCGATCGAGTACATGCAGGTGCCCGTCGCGCAGCGCGCCGAGCACGGCATCGCGCACCGGCGGCTCCATCTCCGGAAGATGTCCGTGCTGCAAGCCGTGACGCAACGGCGCGTTGACGTCGTATCCGTAGACTCGATGCCCGCTGGCCGCCAGCAGCGCAGCCGTCGGCAGACCGATGTACCCCAAACCGATCACCGCGATGTTCACGTTCTAACTCCTTTCGCCCACGGCGGCCGCGAGCTCGCGCATTTGGACGCGCACGTCATGTTGGGCGGCAACCCGGTCGTAGGCGCGCCGCGCGCGCGTCTGCGCCGAGTCCGGATCGAGATAGATGCTGAGGAGCGCGCGGGCCAGATGCTCCGCATCCCCGGCGCGCACGATCCGTCCGCAGCGATCGTCGAGAAGCTCGCCGATGCTCCCCGAATCGGAGGCAACGACCGGCACGCCGAAGGCCATTGCCTCGATCAGCGTCGAGGGCACGCCTTCCATGGCTTTCTCTCCCGCGAAGCGGCTTGCAAGCACGACGGCCGCAAAGCGTCCGGCGCGATACCACTCGTGCAGACTCCGTTGCGGCACAAAGCCGGCGAACTCCACGCAGCCGTTCAGCTGAAGGCTGCTCGCGGTTGCTTCGAGTTTTCGCCGCAAGGGGCCGGTTCCGCACAGGACGCAGCGTACCGGTACGCCCCACTCGCGAAGCCGCGCCAGCGCTGCGAGGAGCACGTCGTGTCCCTTGACTTCCACGAGCGCCGCGGGGCAGACGATGCGAAACTCGTCGCCTGCGAAGCGCTGCGAAGCAGGCGCAGGCGGAAGCGTGGTCCCTAAGCGCAGCTCGAGAACGCGGTCGCGCAGGCGCGGCATGCGCCTCGCGAGATCGCTGGTTCCGCGCGCCGAGATCGTGCGAACGAACGCTGCCGTCCGCTGTTTGACATCGAAGGCGTTGCGTTCGTAGATATCCCAGCGATGAGCCGTTGCGCTCCAGCGGACTCCGCTTGCCGCGGCGGCGACCATCGCCACGGTTGCCGGCGTCGACATCCAATAGGCGTGAATGTGGTCGAACCGGCGCTCCTTGACCCATTGGGCCAGCGCCAGGGCCTTGATGATTACGGCAAGGTTCTTGACGTGCCCGGGATCCCGTGAACGCACCAGCTGCGAAATCGCGCCGAGCGAGGAAGACGGCGCCCCTCGCAACACCTGGGCCGCGCGTCGCACGACTTGCGGACCAAAGAGCGGCCAACGAATCACCTCGACGCCGTCGGGCAAATCCTGTCGGGCCGGGGCGGCCGGCGTACGGACCGGCATGACGGCGATGCGCTCGAAATGTTTGACGAGCTCGCCCAGTTCGGCGCTCAGGTAGGCCTCCTGACTGCCGAACGGAAAGCGCGACGTCACGACCACCAGCCGTCCCGTCCGCGCGCTCATGAAGCCGTGCCCTGCAACTGTAGATACATCTGACGATGGGCGTCGACCATGCGCGCGATGTCGTACGTTTCGCGCACGTAGCTCGAGGCTCGCTCGGCGATGGCTCTTCGTATTCCCGGATACCTCACCGCCCGCTGGATCTGGGCGGCCACCTTCGCGGGCGTGAAATCGCCGGTCAGGAAGCCGTAGCGACCGTCGCCGAGCATGGTCCGAGCGCCCAGCCAGGGCGTACTCACGATCGGAACGCCGGCGATCATGGCCTCGAGCAGCGCCAACGGCATTCCTTCGAACCACGAGGTCATTAGCAGAAGGTCTGCGCCGGGCAGAAGCGCGTGAAGGTCGGTCCGATAGCCGAGAAAGCGAACGCGCTCCTCGATTTGGAGGGCGCGAGCGAGGCCTCGGAGCACGATCTCGTTTTCGCCCGCGCCGGCGAAGAGCAGGACTGCCTTTTCCCGGACCTCCGCGCTCACGGCAGCAAATGCTCGCATCGCCAGGATGTGATTCTTCTGGAACTCCATGCGGCCGACGACGATGATCGCAAACTGACCCGGGGAAAGTCCCAAGTACCGGCGGGCCGCGTTCCGATCGCCGGCAGTCTCGGGGAAGTTTAAACCGTTAGGAATGAGGACGAGCTTGCCCGCGGGGAGATGCTCGAACTCGCGCAACGCGGCGCCCTGCTCGCGAAAAAAGGTGACCACTCGTGCCGTAGCACGGTGCAGCAGAGAGTCGGCGATCCGTTCGAGCGGCGTCCGGCGGAAGTCGCACGGATTGTGCTCGGTGTGAACGATGCGAGTCGCACCAGCGAGCAAGGCCGCCACGCGCCCCCAATACTTGCCGACGTGAGTGTGCGTATGAACGATGTCCGGTTTCAACCGCCGGATCTCGCGAACCAGCCGCCAGAGAAAGAGGCGGTCTCTGCGGTGTTTGCGCCCGGCATGCGCGATGCTGAAGGGCAGCGTCTCACCGGCGTCCGCAGGGGGCGAGTAGATGGTCAACAGCGATGCATCGATCGCCGGCGAGGAGAGATGCTTGAGGAGTTCTACGATGAGACGTTCTGCTCCATAGCCGCGAACCGAAGGCAGGATATGAACGACGCGCACTGGGTTCATGCCGCGCGATGAAAGAGAAACTCACACAGCGTCTGAAACAGCACGGCGACGTCCAGATAGAGTGACCAGTTCTCGAGATATTGAAGATCGTACTCGAGCCGCTCCGCGGCGGCCGATGTTGCCACGTTGCGCTTCATATGCACGTGCGACCAGCCGGTGATGCCCGGCCGCACCAGATGGCGCTCGTCGTATCGTGGGAGCGTCGTGCGAAAGAGATCGACGAAGATCGGGCGCTCCGGGCGCGGTCCGACCAGCGACATGTCGCCGCGGAGGACGTTGAAGAGCTGAGGAAGCTCGTCGATGCTGAAGCGGCGAAGGAACGC
>JASHXG010000229.1 GCA_030043675.1 Vulcanimicrobiota bacterium | reverse complement strand
GCGTGCCCGGCCTGATGCCAAAGGTCGTGATCCCGGCCGTTACCGTTCGCCAGCGCCGCTCGCGCCTTCAACACGAAGTGCACGGCAAGCAGCAGAACCCCAACCAGCAGCACCGGTGCGACGTCGAGATTGCTGTGGTCCGTAAAGACGCCGGGGCCGAACCAGCCGGCGTTCGAAGCGGACTCGACGAGAGGATCCGCGATCGCGGCCGCGATGACGGCGATGGCGGTGCAGAAGCCAAACCGGATCGGCCAACTCATCGCGTGGCCTCTTCCGGCGGAGCGCGAAAGGCCCCTTTTACCTTAGAAATCGCTGAACGAAAGCTGACGTTCGGGAGCGGGTCGTTTCGAGATCTTCCGCCGCAGCGGAACCTGCGCCTCGACGTCGGCGTGACCGGAGAGGGCATCGGCAATTTCCTGAGCGCGCTCGACCACCGGCTCGGGCAGTCCGGCCATGCGTGCCACCTCGATGCCAAAGGATCGCGAGGAGCTGCCCGGCTGTACGCGGTGCGAAAAGACCGGCGCGCCTCCGCGCGCGGTGTTCTCAACGGCGGTAATGTGATAGTTCGCAACCAGATTCCAGTGTTCGGCGAGCGAGCAGAGCTCGTGAAAATGCGTTGCAAAGAGAGCCAGCGGCGCCTGTTCCTCGAGTCCGAGCAAGAACTCACAAACGGCTTGCGCGATCGCAAGGCCATCGAGCGTCCCCGTGCCGCGGCCGATTTCGTCGATCAAGAGCAGCGAACGTTGCGTCGAGCTTCGCAGAATGTTTGCCGCTTCGGCCATCTCCATGTAGAAGGTCGACTGTCCCGAGGCCAGATCGTCTCCGGCACCGATGCGCGTGAAGATGCGATCGATGACGCCGAGCTTCATCTTCTTCGCCGGCACGAACGAGCCGATCTGCGCCATGATCGCCAGCAGTCCGGCTTGCCGCAGATAAGTCGACTTGCCGCCCATATTCGGCCCGGTCAAGAGGATGAAGCGGTGGTCGCCCGCTCGGAGCTGAAGATCGTTCGGCACGAAGTTGGTGCGCAGCACCGCTTCCATCACCGGGTGGCGTCCGTCTTCGATCGCCACCGCGCTTTCGTCGACGAACGCCGGCCGCACGTACCCTCGTTCGGCGGCAGACTGCGCCAGCGCGGCGAGAACGTCGATCTCGGCAACCGCCGCCGCCGCGCGCAGCAAGGCTTCGGTACGAGCAGCGATCCGGCCGACCAGCGCCTCGAAGAGCTGCTGCTCGAGGCGCTCCTGGCGCGCCTGCGCCGTCGCGATGGCAAGCTCGAGCTCCTTGAGCTCGGGCGTGCTGTAACGTTCGCCGGTCGTCAGCGTCTGTTTACGGGTGTAGTCCGGCGGGACGCTTCCGGCGTGGCTCTTGCTGACTTCGATGGCATAACCGAAAGCGCTCGCGTATTTCACCTTGAGCGTTTTGATGCCGGTCCGTTCGCGCTCACGCTCCTCGAGTTCGGAGAGCTTCGAACGCGCGTCACTTCGCAACGTGAGGCATTCACGCAAATCGGCATCGGCCTCCGCCCGAATGACGCCGCCCTCGCCCAGTTGCGCGGGCGGATCCTCGACCAGCGTTCGCCAAAGGTCATCGCGCAGGTCTGCGAAGTCCGCGATCTGCTCGAGCAAAGGGGCCAGCGCCGGCGGCGCGACCTGACCCAAAGGAACCATCACCTCGAGCGTGCGGCGCAGAGAGGCGAGATCGCGCGGCGTCGCACGGCGAATACGCACCTTTTGTGCGATCCGCTCGAGGTCGAATGAGCCCTTCAATATCTCGCGCATCGCCTCGCGACGCGCGTGCTCCTCGAGAAGCGCGCCCACACCATCTTGTCGCGCCGCGATCGCGGCCGGATCGACCAGCGGCGCGAGGATCCATCGCCCGAGCAAGCGCGATCCCATCGTGGTCGCGCAGACGTCGAGCGTCCCGAGCAGGGTCGCGCGCGGATTCTGACCTTGCGCTCGGGTTAGCTCGAGATGCTTGCGGGTCGACGGATCCAGCGCCAGGAAGGCTTGGCGCCGGTAAAGCTGGGGCTCGCTCAGACCGCGCTCTCCGTTGGTGACTCCGGTGCGTTTGATGAACGCGCCCAGCGCGTCGAGCGCGCGGTGAATCGCCAACGACTCGTCGATCGAGAACCCCGCCAAGACGCCTCGCTCGCGCGTCTCGACGACGCCCAGGTTGGGCGCCGCTAAGCGCGTGCCGGCCGGTTCGAGGGCGCTCGCCATCGCCGCGCGCAGCTCCGCGGGGAGATCCGCCACGATCTCGGCCGCGCCGATTCGCCCCAACTCGGTCAGCACATCGTCATAGGAGTCTTCACCGCTTATCGCCGTTGCGGCGCAGTAGCCCGTCGAGACGTCGGCGTGCACGATTGCGAAGGTCTCGCCGACGGCGGCGACCGCGGCCAGATAGTTGTTCTGTTTTCCGTCGAGCAGCTGATCCTCGACGATCGTCCCCGGCGTCACCAGACGGACGACCTCGCGGCGGACGAGTTTGTTCGGCTGCGGAACTTCCAGCTGTTCGGCCAGTGCCACGATGAAACGCTGCGCCACCAGGCGCGCTAGATACTGTGCCAGCGCATGATGGGGCACTCCCGCCATTGCGACACGCTTTCCGGCACCGGCCTCCTTGCTGGTCAGCGCGATCTGAAGAGCGCGCGCGATCGTCTCGGCATCGTCGCCGTAAGCCTCATAAAAATCGCCGACGCGCGAGAGCAGAATCGCCTCGGGATGCTTGGCCTTCATCCCAAAGTACTGCTCGAGCATCGGCGAGTATTTGAGCGTTGCGAACCTCCTACGAGGCGAGCAGGTTGACGACCGGGCGCGCGACCGGAGCGCCGCCACCCCCGAAACGCGCGCCGCGACGGACGATCGTTCCCATGCAGCCCCATACGTGGGCGCTTTCGATCGCGACGTCGAGCCATGGCGTTTGCGCGT
>JASHXG010000228.1 GCA_030043675.1 Vulcanimicrobiota bacterium | reverse complement strand
TCGCAATGGCCGGAACGATCGGGCGGACGCTCTCGGGAATCTGGGTTGTGCTTTGGATCCTCGTCTTGGTGAGCCTCATCCCGGCGATTCGCGGCGCCTTGGCGCGCACGACCGTTTCGGGCGGGGGAACTGCAGCCATCGCCCAAACCGCGATCGTGATGCCGATCATCGTGCTCATCGGCGTCTTCCTGATGCGGATCGTCGTCGTCTTTTCAGCGCAGTTTTAGGGTGCGGGCTTAGGGGAACTCCGGCTCGTTCATGATGAGCGGAGCCTCCGGTCCGAAGAGCGGCGGCAAGCGGCTGAGCTGATCGACCCCGCGGATATTCTCGAACGCGACGCTGGCCTGGGGATAGACGAGGCCGTCGTAACGCATCGCTTTGAGTGCGACCTCATCGTAAACGTAGAGTCCGTCGCCGATCCGCGTGAAGCGGACGCGCCATGGCACGCCGGTTCCGGGACCGTTGACGAAGTTGATGCCTTCGATCAGCTGAATCGGCGCGAACGTGCGCGTGTCGATCCAGAGCTCCCGGAGCCGATACCGTCCGGGATCGCGCAAGGCTTGGAGATGAAGGTGGTACGCCGGTACGCCGTACATCGATTCGACCCCGACCAGGGTGACCCGGTAGGCGCGATTGTAGACGGTCTCGCGTTCGATGATCGGAAGTACGCCCGGGGATGCTGCTGCTTCGGGCCGGTTGGCGGGCGCAGGATCGTGAAACTCGGCGCGAATCTCGCGGACGAGCTCGGCGGCATCCGGGCCGCCCGGATTGGTCTTTGGAAGCTGAGCCATGCCGAAGGTGTAGTTCGGTGCGAGCAGCGGGACGCCGAGATAATCGGTCGGCGGCTGCGGCTTGCCCACCACCGACGAGAGGAGCGGAATTTTGATGCTCACGCCGTGCGCTGCGTAGGTCGGGTGCGCCCGCTCGTAGTCGCTGATTGGGTCGACCATGATCTGCTGATCGACCGAATCGTACGCGCTCCAATAGCGTTCGATTTTCACCGAACCGCCCTCGATCACCGAAACAGCGACGTTATACTCGACCAGCGGGGGATAGCGTTGCTGAAGCCAGTAGGCCCGCGCGCGGGCGAAGATTTGATACGGGTCGGCCAAGGATTGCGCCTGCGCGCCGTTAGCCGGGCTCAGGGCAAGCTGGGCAGCGAGCAGAAGGGCAGCGAGGACGATCCGTGTCACGCTAGTTGGTTGGCGGGTCTCGCCGAGCCGCCTGCCCGCCGACGCTGCCGCCGCACAGGAAGGGCTCGACCCCAGACACAACATCGGCGCTACAAGGAGCGATTCTCATGGATCTTTCAGAGATCTCGGTCTACGCGCACGGCGGATTCCGGCGCTATGAGGATGCCAAGATCGGGCTGCTCTCGCACGGGTTGCAGTACGGCACCGGTTGCTTCGAAGGAATACGAGGTTACTGGGTGCCCGAGCAGCGCGAGCTTTTTCTCGTGCTGGTGCGCGATCACTACGAGCGACTTGCGACGTCATCGAAGATCCTGACGATCGCGCTTCCCAAGAGCGCCGACGAGCTCGTCGATCTCACCGTCGAGATCTGCCTGCGCAACAACTATCAGCGAGACGTTTACGTACGTCCCTTCTGCTATAAGGCGGCCGAGGACGTCGGCGTTCGGCTGCACGGCTCGCCCGACGCGTTCGCGATCGTCGCGATTCCATTTACTCACTATCTCGATACCGAACGCGGCCTCCATGTATGCGTGAGCTCTTGGCGGCGCACCGACGATACGATGGCGCCGCCGCGTGCCAAGATCACGGGCCTGTACATCAACTCGGCGCTCGCCAAGAGCGAAGCGGTAGAGAACGGTTACGACGAAGCGATCCTGCTCTCTCACGATGGACACGTGGCCGAAGGCTCGGCAGAGAACGTCTTTTTGACGCGGCGAGGCGTGCTCTACACGCCCGATCCCTCGCAGAACGTGCTCGAGGGGGTAACGCGTAAGGCGATCATCGACATCGCCCGCAACGATCTCGGTTTGGAGGTCATCGAGCGCTCCATCGACCGCGGCGAGCTCTACGCCGCCGACGAGATCTTCTTCACCGGAACCGCCACCGGCATCGCCTACGTCGCATCGGTCGATCGCCGCCGCGTCGGCGACGGCGAGATTGGGCCGATCACCAAGACGCTCAGCGACCTCTACGCGCGAATCGTTACCGGACGCGAGCCGCGCTACGCAGGCTGGCTGACGCCGACCTACGCGTCAAGCAACGTGAAGGTATAGGCTCGGCGGCTTTAGCGGCCGGGGTTGTTTGGATTCACGCGAGCAGCGCCGCTCCAAAAGGGCACGTCCGGCGAGAGATCGGCGCCGCTCTTCTGCGGCGCTTCGAAAACGAAGGCCGGTGCCGTCATCCCCACCGCCTCGCGCCAGCGCCCCAGACGCAACTCGTCGGCGTAGGCGAGGCGCGAGACCGTGTGGATGAAGGTCCGCCCGAGATCTTGTGACGGCAGCGCCGTCGTCATGACGGCGATGACGTAGGGCGCGTCGCTGGCATAGACGATGCCGGCGTCGTTGAGGGTGTCGAAGAGCGACCCGGTTTTATGCGCGACGGTGACGTCATCAGGGAGCGGCTCCGGCAACAGCGTGTTGTATTCGTCGGCCTCTAAGATCGCGATCATCTCGTTTGACGACCATTCATCGACGAGATCCCGATGCGCCATCAGCGCGAGCAGGTGAACGAGATCGGCGGGCGAGGTTCGGAGCGTCTGGCGGATCGACCAGCCCTCGGTGCGCACGTCGCCATAGAGATGGGTGTGCTGCAGCCCGAGCGCCGTCATCGCATGGTTGATCTTCTGGCGTCCGACCAGTCGGATCAACATGTTGGTCGCCGTGTTGTCGCTGATCTCAATCATCTTCTCGAGCAGCTCCGAAACCGGATAGGTCGTGCCGACCGGCTCATCGCAGAGGTCGCCGGATCCCCAGTCCTTGTCGCTCGCGAGCAGCGTGACGTGCTTGCGCAGCCCAAAGCGGCCGGCTTGGAGCTGCTCGAAGACCGCGACCATGACGGGCAGCTTGATCGTCGACGCGGCCGGCATGCTCGCCGCGGCATTGAAGCCGGTGTGATAGCCGGTATCCAAATCGAAGACTTCCAGGCCGATCGCTGCGGGAACGCGCGCGGCCAGACGACGCACTTCATGACTCAGCGACGCGAGCGGAGGCGGGAGATAGGCGCGGGCGGGCGCGCTCGATGTGAAGATGGCCGCGAGGGCAAAGAGCAATCCGGGCGTCGCCCATCGCAGCATGGCGCTGCGTTCGCGCCGGGTGCAATGCCTCCCTCGTCATCGCGCAACCGGGGCTCGCTCGGTCGCACGATGAAGGGGGAACCACATGAAGGATCCGCGCTCGAATCCCTGGTCGTCGCTGACCGACGAACGCATCACCTACGCGCTCAAGGTTTTGATGGTCGTCGTTTTGGCATTCTATGCCGGTGAGTTCGTTCTCGAGTTCTTGGCTCGCATTCGCGCGGTCGTCTACATCTTGATCGGCTCGATCTTTCTCGCCTATCTCGTCTATCCGGCAGTGCAGCGGCTGCGCCGGCGGATGCCGCTTCTGATCGCCATCCTGCTGGTCTACGCGCTCATCTTGGTGGCGTTCGCGCTGGCCATGCTCTTCATCGTTCCACACATCGTGGCGGACATCGGCGCATTGATTCATCACTACCCCGATCTCGTCGCCCGGCTCAACGGCCTCATCTACGATCCGAACGATCCGATTACGTCGCGGTTACCGGACTGGGTGCGCCGCGAGATCGCGCAAGTGCCGGCGGAGCTGGCGCTCTGGGTGAGAGTGCATGGATTCGAAACCTTCGGCCATCTGATCTACGTGCTCGTCGGCACGTTTGCCGCGGTGGCGACGTTCATCATCGTGCCGTTGATTACGGCCTACTTGCTGCTCGACCTCGACGGTCTCAAGCAAGGCCTCGCATCGCTCGTGCCGGAAAACCGCTGGCGGGCCGCGCTCGGTTTGCTGGCGGACGTGGACGGCGTCATCGGCGGCTTCATCAGAGGTCAGCTGATCGTCGCGCTGATGGTCGGAGGGCTCATCACGCTCGCGCTTACGCTGTTGCACGTGCACTATGCGTTCTTACTGGGATTGCTGGCCGCCGTCGGCGATCTGATTCCGTACGTCGGTGCCGTGCTTGCATTCATTCCGGCCTTCATCTCAGCGTGGCTGACGAACGGATGGATCAACGCGCTCCTGGTGTCGGCGGCGTTCGCCGTCATTTTCGAAGTCGAAGGACATCTCATCGCGCCGAACATCGTGAGCAAGCAGGTCAGCTTGAGTCCTTTCGTGGTTCTACTGGCGTTGCTGATCGGCGCGGAGTTGGGAGGCTTGTTCGGAATGGTGATCGCCGTTCCGATTGCCGGCGTGTTGCGCGTGTTGGCGCTGCGGGTATTCCATCCGCCCCAGCCGAACGAGGGGACCTCTAGCAGTGACTAAGACGCTCTCTCCGCCCGCGCGCGTCGACATCGTGGGCGTTCCGATGGATCTGGGCGCGAGCCGTCGCGGTGTCGATATGGGTCCGTCGGCGATTCGCTATGCCAAGCTGCACGAGAAGCTCGAGTCGCTCGGCATCGCCACCATCGTCGACCACGGCAATCTGCACGTTCCGATCCGCGAGTCGGCCGCTTGGGAAGATTCGTCGGCAAAATATTTCAAGGTCATCGACGAGGTCTGCACTCAACTCGCCGCAATCGTCGAGAGCGCCGTCATTTCAGGCGGTTTGCCGATCGTGCTCGGCGGCGATCACTCGATCGCGATGGGGACGCTGGCCGGACTGACCCGCGCGCGAGGGGCGCCGCCCGGCCTGGTCTGGGTCGACGCGCACGCCGATATCAACAGCCCGACGAGCTCGGCGACCGGAAACGTGCATGGCATGCCGCTCTATTTCGCATTGCGCAACGGCTTTGCGCAAGCCGAGCGCACGGTGCAGATCGGACTGCGCGACGTCGATCCGGCCGAAAAGCAACTGTTGCGGGAGTTCGGCGTCACCGCGTTTACGATGTCCGACATCGACAAGGTCGGGGTGCGACAGGTGATGGAGGCGGCGCGCGCAATCGCAGGTGCGCAGGACCACCCCATTCACGTCTCGTTCGACATGGACGCGATCGATCCGAGCGAAGCCCCGGGAACCGGCACGCCGGTCAAAGGCGGCTTGAGCTATCGCGAGGCGCACCTCGTCATGGAGATGCTTTACGACGGCGGCCAGCTGGGCTCGCTCGAGATGGTCGAGATCAATCCGATCTTCGACGATCGCAATCAGACGGCGTCGCTCGCCGTCGGGCTCGTCTGTTCCGCCTTGGGCAAGTCAATACTCTAGAGCTTGATGACGGCTTGGCCTTCGCAGGCAACGCCGCCGCCGCAGACCGCCGGATCCCAGCTCGCATCGGCGAGCAGCGAGCGGATGCGGGCCTCGGTCTCGGCATCGACGGGCGGTTGGAAATCCACGCTCTCGGTCCGGCCATCCTCGCCGACGGTGACGACCAGCGTCACGTGCACGCCGAAGGCATCGAGCTGCTTGCGGACGCCGGGATCGAGCACCGGATCCGGCTGCTCGGCCCCGAAGGGAAGGTAGCCGCCGGTTTGGTGCGCTCCCACGCTGGAGACGGCGCGAATCTCCGGCGAAGGCGTCGTTTGAACCGCGGCGTTCGGCGCGGTTCCTTGACCGGCTTGTTGCTGGACTGCAACCGCCGGAGCTGCCGGCGCCTCGGTGGCGGCGACGCGCTCGCGCGGCGCGTGGCGGCTTGGCCTCGTGCGCGCCAGCTCGACGCGATCCGCGAAGTTGACCACGGGTGCGACGCTCTTGTGCGGCGCCGCTGCGCGCGGCGGAGGCTGCGGCCGGTGCGGCCGGGATAGCTCGATGTGAAGGATCCGCGTGAAGCTGACGGTCTCGACCGGAGCGCCGCCCGAAGCGGTCCAGGCCAGCGCCGGAATCGAGAGCGCAGCCAGCACGTGGATGCCTAGCGAGGCGAGCGTCGCCCGCCCCATTCTGGTCTGCGCTTTGAGAACCGCCGCCATCTTCGAGCCCCTTCGATTCCAACGCGCGCCCCTCCCCGCTCGTGACGGCCTGGGGGATGGCCGCAAGCGGCGCGAAGGCGCGCCCATGATCGATACGGACATCGTCCTCTATCAGGCGGAATGGTGTTGGTATTGCGCTCGCGTTCGAGAGGTGCTGACCGACCTGCTCCTCGACTATAAGATCGTCAACGTTCCCGCCGAGCACGAGCGGCGCACCGCCGTCAAAGCGCTGTTCGGAACGACCGGCATTCCGTCGATGACCGACGGCGAGATCAAGATCGCCGACGACGACGATGCGATCATCGCCTATCTTCGCGAGCGCTACGGGGGATAGGCGCTCGTCTGCAATCCGGATGCATAACATTTCTTTACGCATCGTTTAGAAAATTACACTCGCCTTAACGAGCAAAGCGGGCTTCCCGCGCTGAAGCAAAGCGCATAGGGGGAGCAATGCACATGAATGTACGACGTCTGAGCGCCGCCGGATTGGCCGCGGCGCTGGCCTCCGTTACGTTGAGCGGATGCAACAATTTCTCGTCGGCGCTGCCTTCGATGCAGGCGCCGTCATCGCTGCGGTCTCAACCCGCGGTCTTGGCCGCAATGCAGAAAAACATCAAGTACGTGTTTGTCCTCGTTCAAGAGAACCACTCGTTCGACAACTACTTCGGTACATATCCGGGCGTGGAAAACTTGGGGACGGCGCTCGCAAAGTCCCACGGCTACAGCCAATACGATCCAATCGGCAAGAAGAATCAGACCGTCTTCAGGATCACGGATCCCGACATCATCGCACCCAATCAGGACCGTTACGTTCTCGAAAAGAAGTTCGACGGCTACAAGATGAACAAGTTCATCGCCGCGGAGGAAGAGGGCGACGTCGGCTCCGGTTCGAGCACCTTCGACGCCCACCAGTACGGCCTAACCACGATGGCCGTCTACGATTGCGATACGATCCCCTATATCTGGATGTACGCAAAGAACTTCACCCTGCTCGATCAATACTTCCAGGCCGATACCGGCCCGTCGACGCCGGGCAACGTTGCGGTGCTCGCGGCGCAGACCGGCATCTCCGAAGAGCACCGCTTTCCGGCTCTGAAGGTCAATCCGAAGACGGAGCTCGGCATCCCGGTGACCGGCGATGACGATCCATTCGATGGGCCGTACACGAGCCAGGGCACGCACGAGGTTCCGCTGAGCTTTGCGACGATGGCGCTGCTCCTCGGCGGCGCACCCGCTGCGCAACAGGCGGCGGAAAAGGGCAAAGTCGCCGAAGACATCGCACAAGTCATCGACAGCAATTTGCCCGCGACTCCATGGAGATGGTTCCAGGAGGGGTTCGTCAACGGCCAGGGCGTGGTCGGAAGGCCCGGCTACATCGCGCACCACAACGCCGTGCAATACTTTGACTATCTGCGCAAGAACGATGCGTACTGGTCGCACGAAGGCACGACCAAACAGGCCTTGGACGCGATCGAACATGGTACGCTCGGATCGAGCGGCGCGTTCTATATCAAGGGCTCGGCCGATAACGATTTTGGATGGAAGCCCGCTAACAAGAATCCGGTCATTCAGGCCGATTTCAAAGGCGACGACGACCACCCCGGACCCGGAGACTCCGATCACCAAGTCGGCGAGGCCTTCGTGGCGACGTTCGTCAACGCCATCGCTCACAGCAAGTACTGGGACCAATCGGCAATCCTCCTCACCTGGGACGATGACGGCGGCTTCTTCGATCACGTTCCGCCCTTGAGGTTCGAGCAGTGTTCGGACGGTTATCCCTGCGGAGACGGTCCGCGCTTGCCGTTCATCGTGATCTCACCGTACGCCAACTCCAGCGCGGTGATGCACCAGTACGCCGACGCCGCCTCGATCTCGAAGTTCATCGAGTTGGTCCTGGATCTCCCGACCATGGCCTCGCTTCCCGATGAAGCGATGGTGGCGCCTTACGGCCCGCGCGACGACAACGCGGCCCTCTCCGATCTTTCGGATGCATTCGACCCAGCCAGACTCACCGGGCTCAAACCGCCGATTCCGGCCTCAATGGCCGAGATTCCGGCTACCGACGTCGGCAAATTCCCGCCGCCGATGAACTGTAAGAGCCTCGGCATCACGCCGCTCTCGATTCCGGCGCAGCCGAAGGATTGGAATCCGTTGAAAGTGATCGAGGGAGACGCGAAGCGCATCGAGGGCGCACGCAACAACGAAACCGACTAGAGGAAACCTATAGCTCGGCGCCCCAGACGTCCCAGCCGGCGGCGCGAGACCGCGCGAAGAGTTCGATCCGTGGTCTCGCGCCGCACAGGCGCTCGATCAGCGTCCGAAAAATGGCGGGCTTACTACTGTGCGGTCCGCGCGCGTGCAAGACGACTTGGGCTTGGGCGAGATCGAGAATCGGAAATGGCCTGCCGGTGGGCGTGGTGGTGGCTACCAGCAGCAGCTCGGAGGTGGGTTTGGTAAAGGTCGGCGGCACGCCTTGACCGGCGATGATCGCGCCGCGCTTGTTGACTTTGACCCAAACATAGGCGACGCCGCGATAGTGCAGTCCCCACGCCTCGATCAACCTGATGGCAAAGTCTAATCGCGGGCAGGTTGCCCACATAAAGACGGCGGCGCGCCGGTTGAGCATACGCCGCACGTCGATTGCGGCCAGCTCCGTCAGCGACATCAGCGGATAGTGCTTCCCGGCCGCGGCGTCCTTGAGCGGGCTGCCGTAGTAGTACCAAGGCGGATCGGTGTAGACGATGTCGTAACGCTTCTCCGGCAGCGGCGGCAACGTGCGGTGAGGCTCGGCCGCGCTGCGCTTTTCCAGCCGGCGCCGATGGGCGATATTCTTGGGAGAGTACGTCTTTGCGATCACGCCGCGAGCTTCGGCGCGGCGTTACGTGAGACCGGCGAGCGCGAAGGCGGAAAGGGCGCCGCAGAGCGTGGCGGCGAGATTTACGCCGTCGTTTTCGAGCCAGCGCAGCCCGCGACGTAGCTGCGTCGGCGTTCCGCAGTCGTGCGGATTCGTCTCGCATTCGCGCGCGCACGACGGGCACCAGCGCGTGGCTTGCAGGCTCGCGCCGAGCAGCGAATCGAGGGCGGCGCCGGCGACGCCCGCGATTGCGACCGGCCAGAAGGGCGCGACGCCCGCCAGGCGAGCGACGAGTGCGACACAGAGTGCGCCGGCGAGCGTCGCCAACGTTCCGAGCGGCGTGATTCCACCCGACATTCCCGGGCTCACCGCGCGAAGCGTCAGCGCGCGCAGGGGCGGACGTCGCGACAGCGTTCCAATCTCCGTGCCCCACGTGTCGGCCGACGCGGCCGCGAATGCGCCGGCAAAGGCACAGGCGAACCGAGGCCCGCCGTGCAGCGCCAAGATCGCGGCTACCGCCGCCGCCCCGCCATTCGCCAGCACTTGCCAGGCGTCACGCGGCCCCTGTTTGGCCAGCTCGCGCAACGCCCGTTTGCGCGACGCGCCCAATCGCGAAAGCAGCGTCGACGGCAAGAAAAAGGCGAAGAGCACGGCTGCGCCCGGCCACCCCTGTGCGCCGAAGACGATCGCACCGACCACGAATGCGGCCGCAGCGCCGCCGGCCGAGAGCACGCCCGCGCGGTATGCGACCAGCGCAATCACGGCCGCGAACGCAGCCCCGAGCAGGATCTGCATCAGCGGCGCGGCGGCAGATGCGTCGCGAGGGCCTCGAGCAGGCCCATCGTCGTAGAGACTTCCGCCACGATATCGACCGTCAATCCCACCTCGCGTGCGGCGCAAGCGGTAACCGGCCCGATGCAGGCCACGTGCTTGCCGCGTGCCGCCCCGCCGGCGTCGCCGCCGAGCAGCGAGCAAAACGCATGCACGGTGCTTGCGCTCGTAAAGGTCAGGACATCGGCGCGCGCGACCTTCTCTCCAAAGGCCGCGTCGTGTGCGACGACCGTCTTGTAAGCGGGCACGACCGTCGGGCGGCGCCCGGCTTCTTCCAGCATCCGCGGCAGCACGTCACGCGCCTCTTGCGCGCGATAGATCATCACCCGATCGCCGGGGCGCGTGCGCGCGATCAGCGCGCGGGCGATCTGTTCGCTGATGAATGCATCGGGAACGAGATCGGCGCGCACGCCGTGGGCCGCCACGCGCTCCGCGGTCCGGTCGCCGATCGCCGCGACCTTGACCGGGCCGATCGCGCGCGCATCCTGGCCGCGCGAGGCCAGTCGCGCGAAGAACGCGTCGACGCCGTTTTGCGAGGTAAAGACGAGCCACGCGTGCGCCGGTAGCTCGTCGAGTGCGCGGATCGCTGCGGTTGCGTCGTCAGGCGCTTCGATCGCGATCGCGGGCGCGAGGATCGGCTCGGCGCCGTGCGCCAGCAGCGCCCGAGCGAATGCCGCGGACTGCTGGCCGGCTCGCGTGATCAGCACGCGCCGGCCGAAGAGCGGGCCGGTGTCGAACCAGCGGATCTGCTCGCGCAGCTGCACGACGTCGCCCACGACGATCACCGCCGGCGCCGAGATACCGTGGCGTGCAACCTCCTCGGCGATCGTGGCGAGGGTCCCGGTCGCCGTCCGCTGCGTGGGCCGCGTCGCGTCCGCAATCGCCGCGACGGGCGTTTGCGCCGGAACTCCTCGTGCGAGCAGTTGCTGCGCGATCTCGCGCAGGTTTGCGGTTGCCATCAGCATGACGAGGACGCGCTGCGGCCCGGCCAGCTGTGCCCAATCGATCGCTGAGGCGGGTTTGTTGGGATCTTCGTGGCCGGTGAGGACGGTGAACGAGGTGTTGCGCGCGCGGTGCGTCACCGGAATTCCCGCGTAGGCCGGTGCCGCCAGCGCCGAGCTGATGCCCGGCACGACCTCAAAGGCGATGCCGGCGGCGTGCAGAGCTTCGGCCTCCTCGCCGCCACGCCCGAAGACGAACGGGTCGCCGCCCTTTAAACGCACGACGCGCCGGCCTTCGCGCGCCTTCGCAATCATGAGCGCTTCGATCTCCGTCTGCGCCAGCGCATGTTCGCCGGCGCGCTTGCCGACGAAAATGCGTTCGCACGTGGGCGGCGCCAGCGCGACGATCGTTTCGCCGGCCAGCGCATCGTATAACAGCACCTCGGCTGCACCGAGCACCTCGGCGCCGCGTAACGTCAGCAGGCCCGGATCTCCCGGGCCTGCACCGACCAGGTAGACTCGCCCGGCCTCACCCGTCGCCGGCATCGGCGATGGGCTGCGGAATCAGCTCTGCGAGATGCTCCGCAAGGTTGAGTTCGAAGAGCTCGTCGAGCACGCGAGCATCGGAGAGCGCCTCTTCGCGCCCCAGGCGCGCTCTCTCGCGAATCTTCAAAATGACGGAGTGGAGCAGCTTGGAGACGATCGTCATCGTCATGCCGGCAATCAGCATGCGCTCGCGTTCGCTCATGTCCGGACAACGCGCGAGCAGCCGGTCCAGCTCCGCGACCCGTATCGCCTCGGCCTTCTGCGTGAGCGTTGCAATGACCGGCACCGCGATGCGCGTTCGATACCACGTTTCGAAACGCTCGACGTATTCGGCGATGATCTCTTCCACAGCGGGAATGGCTTCGCGCCGCAGGTCAAGCTTTTCGTCCACGACGGATTTGAGGCCGTCGATGTCGACGAGCGAGACGTTGGGAATCGAGGCAATCGCCGGATCGGCGTCGCGGGGCACCGCAATGTCGACGATAAAGAGCGGCCGATCGGGCCGGCGTGCCATCGCCGCGCCCACGCGCTCTTCGTTCAAAATGAAGTGCGAGGCGCCGGTCGATGCCACGACCACGTCGGCGATCGACAGCGCGTCACTCAGTCCGGGCAGCTCGAGCGCTTCGCCGAAGCCGGTTTCGGCGACGAGCTCGCGCGCCCGCGACATCGTGCGGTTTGCTACGACGACCTTGGCCGCGCCTTCGCTTCGCAAGCGCTTGACGGCGGTGCGGCCCATCTTCCCGGCCCCGATCACCAGGATCGTCTTTCCGGTCAACGCGCCGAGGCGCGCGCGCGCCGCCTCGACGGCGGCCGTCGCGATTGAAGCCGATTCGCTCCCGATCTGCGTCTGCGCGCGTGCCGTCTTACCTGCGGCGAGCGCCTCGCGAAAGAGATGGTGCAGCGTGCGACCGAGCGATTTAGCGCGCTGCGCGACGACGTATGCGTCCTTCACTTGTCCGAGGATCTCGGCCTCGCCGATCAACATCGAGTCGAGACCGGTGGAGACGCGGAAGAGATGTTCGATCGCTTCCCGTCCCAGGCGAGTGTAGAGATAAGACTCGATGTCGTATCCGGTCGAGCCGTGGCGAAAGTTGGTCAGGAACGCTTTGACCTGCGCGACGCCGCGCTCGTAATCGTCGAGCATGGCGTAGATCTCCAGTCGTCCGCAGGTCTGCAGCATGGCGGCTTCGTGAACGGCTTCGTAGTCGCAGAGCGCGACGAGTGCTTCGACCATGCGCCCCGGCGGAAAGGCGTGACGCTCGCGGACTTCGACCGGCGCCGTCTGGTGCGAGAGTCCGATGCAGACGATCGGCACGATCGGTCTTAGGCCTCCAGCAAGCTCAGGCGATGCGTTAGGATCGACATCTCTCCGGCCAGATCGATGTTCCGGATGATGATCGGCTCACGCAGAAGGAGCGGCGTTGGGGCAAAGTTGAGAATGGCACGAAGGCCGAGGTCGGCGATGCGCTCCGCGCAGGCTTGGGCAGCTTCGGCCGGCACGGCGATCACGGCGATATTGCACCCCGCGGCGCGCACGGTCTGCTCGATCTGCGCGACGTCCTGGACGACGATTCCCTGCCAGCGCTGCCCGATGACGGCCGGCGAGTTATCGAAGATCGCCGCCACGCGGAAGCGCATCTCGCGCGCGGTGATGAAGGTCGCAAACGCATGGCCGAGATAGCCGAAGCCGATGATCGCGATCCGCCAGTCATGCTCCAATCCTAAGACCCGGGCGAGCTGTTCGACAAGCGGATCGATCGCATACCCCTGCCCGCGGCGCCCTAGCGGTCCGAGCGCGCATAGATCCTTGCGAATTTGCGTGCTCGCAATCGTGTGTCCGAGCAATGCCGCCAGCCCGTGCGAGGTGATCGTCGTCTTGCCCTTGGCCTGAGCCTGGCGCAGCGCCCGATGGTAGGCGTAAAGGCGCGGAATCGAAACCTCGCCAAGCGGTTCGGCGGCTGCCTCCAACGCGCGCGGGGCGAGCTTGGGCTTCGGGTCGATCATGCGGCCGTCAGCACCTGCGCCACCGAGGCCTCGGCGGCCGCCAGGGTGCGATCCACGTCTCGCGCGGTGTGCGCGGCCGAGAGAAAGTTCGTCTCGAATTGCGATGGTGCGAGGTAAATGCCGCGTTCGAGCATAGCCCCGAAGTACTTCGCGAAGAGGCCGCGATCGGACTTTTGCGCGTCCTCTAAGTCGAGGACGGGGCCTTGCGTGAAGTAGAGTGTGAACATCGATCCGGCCCGAACGCAGGTGTGCGCCAGACCGTGGCGGGCCATCACCTCCCCCAGGCCTTCGCTCAACTGCTGGGTGAGCGCATCCAGGCGCGCGTAGAGCGTCGGATCCTCTGCGATGGTGCCGAGTACGGCCAAGCCCGCCGCCATCGCGAGCGGATTACCGGCCAGGGTTCCGGCTTGATAGACGGGGCCCGACGGCGAGAGATAGGCCATCACGTCGGCGCGCCCGCCAAAGGCGCCCACCGGAAGGCCGCCGCCGATCACTTTGCCGAGCGTCGTCAGGTCGGGGGTGATGCCTTCACGCTGCTGCGCACCGCCGGACGCCACGCGAAAGCCGGTGATGACTTCATCGAAGATCAGCAGCGCGCCATGGCGCGTGCAGAGATCGCGCAAACGCTGCAGATATCCCGGACGCGGCAGCACCAGCCCCATGTTGGCGGCGTATGGCTCGACGACCACGGCTGCGATTGCCTCTCCCGCGGTTTCGAAAGCCTGTTCGATCGCCGGGACGTCGTTGAAAGGCAGAACGATCGTGTCGCGCGCGGTGCCCTCGGTCACGCCGAGCGAATCGGGCACACCATGGGTCAGTGCCCCCGAACCCGCCGCGATGAGAAATGAGTCACCGTGTCCGTGGTAGCAACCGGCAAACTTCACGATCTTTTCACGGCCGGTAAAGCCGCGCGCGAGGCGGATCGCGCTCATCGTCGCTTCGGTGCCGCTCGAAACGAAGCGTAAACGCTCGATCGAGGGCATCATCGAGACGATCGCCTCGGCCAGCTCGGTCTCGGCCTGCGTTGGGGTTCCAAACGACGTTCCGCGAGTGACCGCGTTGTTGATGGCGCGCGTGACGGCGGGGTGCGCGTGCCCGAGCAGCAACGCGCCCCACGACATCACGTAGTCGAGATATTCGTGGTCGTCGAGATCGTACAGATGCTCGCCGGCGCCGTTCTTCATGAAGACCGGCGAGAGACCGACTGCACCGAGCGCGCGGACCGGCGAGTTCACGCCGCCCGCCAACACGGTGCTTGCACGCGCGAAGGCGGCAATCGAGCGCTCGAGCTTCACGCCGGGGCGCCTTGCCGCGGCAAGTCGGCCGGCGTATTGACGTTGAGGAAGTACTCGGCGCGCATCGGTAAAAACCGCGTCGCAATGCGGTCGATCAACTCGTGCATCGCGCCGCCGCGCTCTGCCGCCGCGCACGGGGCCGCCCGCAGAACTGCCGAACGCGCGTACAGCGCGGCTAGCGGCTCGAACTGGCCTGCATGCTCGGGCACGACCGCCTCATCGCCGGGTTCCCAGGCCCGCGCCAGCGATTCGAGCGCTGCCGGCCGCAAGTGCGGCTGATCGGCCGCCACCGCAAAGATACGTTTGCTGCGCAGCAGCTCGCAGGCCGAACGCAGCGCCCCCAGCGGTCCGCATTCCGGGCGGCGATCGATCACGATCGGAGCGTCGAACTGCGCCGCGAGCGGCGGCGCGAACAATTCCCTACGCGCGATGTACAGCGGCCACGGCGCGGTGCGCAGGTTACGATAGACGTGCACGATCATCGGCTCGCCGTCGATCGCATGCTCGAGCTTGCCTGGAAATCTTTTCGCTCGGCCTCCGGCGAGCAGCAGAATTACCGTGTCAACCATGGCGTTTGCGCTGCGCATACTCCTTCGCGAAGTACGTGATGACGATATCGGCGCCGGCGCGCACGAACGAGGTGAGAACCTCGTCGACCGCGCGCTCGGCGTCGAGCCATCCGTTCGCGATCGCAGCTTTCAGCATCGAGTATTCACCGCTGACGTTATAGACCGCAATCGGCTGATCGAACGTGTCGCGAGCCGCGCGTACGACGTCCAGATAGGGCAGGCCCGGCTTGATCATGACGATGTCCGCGCCCTCGGCGACGTCGAGAGCAATCTCGCGCAGTGCCTCGCGCGCATTGGGCGGGTCCATTTGATAGCTGCGGCGGTCGCCGAACTGCGGCGTGGCGCCGGCCGCTTCGCGAAACGGTCCATAGAAAGCCGACGCATACTTCGCGCTGTAGGCCATGATCGCAACACCGGTCTGCCCATGGGCGTCGAGCGCGCTGCGAATCGCTTCGACCCGTCCGTCCATCATGTCCGAAGGCGCGACCACGTCGACGCCGGCCTGCGCATACGTGAGCGCCGTTCGCACGAGCAGCTCGACGGTCGCGTCGTTGTCGACCTCGCCCGTCGCATCGAGTAGACCGCAGTGGCCGTGATCGGTGTACTCGCAGTTGCACACGTCGGCGATGACGACCATTTCCGGAAGCGCCGATTTGATTGCGCGAATCGTTCGCTGCACGATGCCTTCGGGATCGTAGTTAGCTGACGCGACCGCGTCTTTGTGCGCCGGAATCCCGAAGAGGAGCAGGCTCTTGATGCCGAGCTCGAAGAGCTCGCGCGCCTCGGCGACCGCGCCGTCCGGCGTGAGGCGTGCGATGCCGGGCATCGACGCTATCGGTCCCGCATCGGCCGGCTGCTCCGCGACGAAGATCGGCTGCACCAGCTGCTCGACCTCGACCCGATGCTCGCGCACCAGCGCGCGGATGACCTCGCTGCGACGCAGGCGCCGGGGCCGCAACGCGATCATCGCTCGGCTCCGCAGACGCGGGCGTCCGCCCTGCGCACTTGCAAGCGCGCGGCGAGTTCTGCGCCGAGCGCGCCGGCCTCCTCGAGCGTCGCGACGCGGCGTTCGATGCGCTCGCGCCGGATGCTTGCGTCGTCGCAGGCGTACGCGCCGTCGACGACCATCAAACCATCGGCCAGCCGAGCGTGAATGCCGATCGGAGCGCTGCAGCCCGCGTGAAGCGCCGCCAGCGCCGCACGCTCGCAGCGCACGCAGAGCTCGCTGCAATCGTCGTTGACCGCTGAGTGCAGAAGTTCGGCGAACGCTTCGTCGTCGGCGCGCGTTTCGACCGCGAGAGCGCCTTGTCCGACCGCCGGAACGATCGTGTCGACTGCGAACGGTACCACGTGCGCAGCGCGCGCATGCAATCGATTCAGACCGGCCAAAGCCAGGACGAGGGCGGCATAGTCTCCGTCGCGCAGTTTACGCAGGCGGGTCTCGACGTTGCCTCGCACGTCGGCATATTCGAGATCGCTTCGTAGCGCCGCCAGCTGCGCGCGCCGGCGTGGGCTCGATGTCCCGACGAGCGCCCCCGGCGGCAGCGATTCGAAGCTGGGATAGCGATCGCTGCAGAAAACGTCGCGCGGATCCTCGCGCACCGAAAAAGCAGCAATGGTCACGTCATCGGCGAGCGTGCTCGGCAGATCCTTGCAGGAATGGACGGCGTAATCGGCGCGGCGCTCGCGCAACGCCGTTTCCAGTTCGGTGACGAAGACGCCGGTGCTGCCAAGACGATCGATCGGACGTTCCTGGTGCCGATCGCCGCCGGTGGTGACGCCGAGTATCGTGGTCGCGATACCGCGCTCGGCTAGGCGCGCCGCAATCGCGCGGCTTTGGATCATCGCGAGCGGGCTGCGGCGCGAGGCGCAGACGACCGTGATCGGCTGCATCGTCGCGAGCTCGGCGATGGGCCGGAACGCGAGTGACCGCAGGATCGCGGCTCGCTCCTCCGGCGGAAAAGATTCGCGCAAATGCGCGCGCATTTGCGTTAGCGTTCGCGCCGCGTCGCCGTACTGCGAGCCTAGCATCGCGGCGAGATCGCGCACGACGCGCCGGGAAAAGGCCGGTGATCCGCCGCCGGAATCGGCGCTGACCGTGAGATCGCCGATGCGAACGGTTGCCGCCATCGTAAAATCCCCGCGCTCGGGCTGGGTAGCGTCGCAGACGAGGACGCGGGCCGCGCGCGCGTCGGCGACAATGTCCGCATTTACCAGCGCGTCATCGGTCGCCGCGACGATAAGCGCGGCGTCGTTGACGTCGCTGCTTTCGTAACGCCGTTGCACGTACTCGGCGCGCTGTTCCAGCAAGAGGCTGCCCAAGCGGTCGCCGATCCGCTCAGCCACGATGAAGACCGGGAATCCGGCGGCCAGCAGCGATTCCACTTTGCGCGCTGCGACGTTACCGCCGCCCACGACGACGGCACGACGACCGTCCGGGCGCAGGGAAATGGGAAGCATATTTGAGGAGGAAAAGAGTTCCGCGCCCGGGAGCCAAACACCGCCTCTCGATGGAGCAAACCGCGAAGGAAACCGCGCAAGGGGCCCCCCGTGCGGCTTTTATCGGTGCGGTGGTCGCGGCGCTCATCACCCTGCCCGGCCTCGGCGGCGGCACGCTGTGGGACAACAGCGAGACCGCCTACGGCGAGGTGGCTCGCGAGATTCTGCTCACCCATAACTGGGTGATCATGCATCTCAACAACGTCCCCTATTTCGTCCAACCGCCGCTCTACTTTTGGCTGGGAGCGGCCTTCTCGACGCTCTTCGGAACGACCACGTTTGCGTTGCGTCTTCCGGCCGCGCTGGCAACGATTGCTTTGGGCGCGTTGACCGGCTACGCCGTCGCGCGTCAGGCCGGTTCCCGCGTGGGCGTCTATGCTGCCGTCATCTTGTCGACGTGCTTGATGCAGGCCATCATCGGCCGCCTTGCCATCATGGATGCGCTGCTCGACCTGGCGGTTGCAATGGCAATCTTCTGGTGGTTCCGTGGACTGCAGAGCGGCAGCGGCCGTTACACGATTTACGGCTCGATTGCGGCGGCTTTCGGCTTTCTCGCCAAAGGTTTGGTGGCGCCGGTCATCGCGCTGCTGGTGATCGTTCCATATTACTTTTGGAACCGCCGGCACGAAGCCACGCACCTGCCGTCGCTGCGCGCGTCGATTGCCGCCGGGCTCGTGTTCCTGGCAATCGCGCTGCCCTGGCCGCTCGCGCTGGTCGTGCATTATCAGCTCTTTCCGCTCGAGAAGCTGATCGGGGAATACACCATCGGCCGCTACACCGGCGTCGTCGAGAATCAAGCCGGTCCGGTTTGGTATTATCTCCCCGTCATCATTCTGGGCTTCGTTCCGTGGATCGCATTTTTGCCGATGGCCATCGTGTACGGAGTGCGCAGGCTGCGCGACCAAACCGCGCCGAGCGACGGCGTCGCCAGTCTCTTGCGCCTGGGCTTCACGTGGATGATCGTCCCGCTGCTCTTTTTCAGCTTTGCGCGCACCAAGCTCCCGAACTACGTCGCGCTCGAGCTGCCGGCGCTCGCGCTCGTGACCGCGCTCTACTTCGACGCCGTGGTTCGCAAAGGCGGCACGCGCTCCGCGGCCGTCTCGGCCGCGACGATGCCGGTGGCGATCGGCGCCCTCGCCTTTGCGATCTGGCTCTTCACACGCAACAATCGCCTCACCGCGGAGATCGCAATCGCGATTCCGCCGCTGCTGGGCATGGCGGCCGCGATCTTTGCGGGCTCGTTGCTGACGGCGTTGCTGGTCGCATGGCCCAAGACCGCGCGCGCGGCCCCGTACCCGTTGGCACTGGCCGCGATTCTGGCCGCCGACGTGGTAGCAGTAACCGTTTTGCCGCATGCCGAGGCCTTTAAGCCGGTGCCGCGGCTCGCGGCCATCATCCAGCGCGAGCGGCGTGCGGGTGACATCGTTGCCATTCAGGGGGTCTCGGGCGGGAACGCGCTGCTCTTTTATACGCACCCGGTCGTCTTCGCGCTGGCGCCGCCCAACGACGGCGATCCCCAAGAGGACGGTATCGATCCGCGCAAGGCGATCTGCAGCGCGCAACGCGCCTGGGTCGTCGCGCCGGCGATTCGTCCCTCCTACGATCCGACCTACGGCCGCCGGCGCCGCCTCGTCGCGATCGATCGGAAGGCGGCGCTCTTCCTGTACGCCGGCGCCGCCTGTCGCTAAGTTTCCTAGGGTTTGAAGCCGGCAACCATCGCTTCGCTGACCGGTGAAGCGTGGTTGTTGCCGAGCGATCCGCGAATGTACGTGATCACATCGGCGATGTCGCCATTCGAAAGCGTACCTTTCCAAGCCGGCATCTGTCCGTTGTAACTCATCCCACTGACTGAGATCTGTCCGTGCAACCCGCCTAGCACGATCCCGATGACTTTCTTCGGATCGCCGGTCACGACCGGGTTGTTGGCGAGCGGCGGAAACGTCCCGGGCACTCCCCCTCCGGTGGCACCATGACAGCTCGAGCAGTTCGCGGCAAAGACTTTGGCGCCGTTCCCGTTTGCCGGCGCGGCTGCGCCTGCGGCGCCCCCGGCCGGCGCGCCGGTCGTCGTCGCGGCCTCAGCCTGGCTCAGCACCGTCGCTTCGGGCGGTGAGGGAGGAAGTGCGGCTTGTTTTGCGACCGTCGTGACTTGCGCGTAGATCGAAAGCGCGATGATGACCCCGACGACGATCGTCGTCCCCCACAGAACGCCTTGCCGCGCGCCGAAATCGCGGCTTCGACTCCGATCGAGCCACGGCACGAGCAAGAGCACGATCAAAAAGAGCGTCGGTACGACGATGGTCGCAAGCAGCTCGGTGCTGATCGTAAGCGGGCCGAGATGCACCTCTGGAGGCACCAAGGCCAACAATCCGAAGAGCGAGAGAAAGTACCAGGCCGGATAGGGTTGGAACGTGGCAGCTCGCGTGGGATCGGCTTTTTGATCGAGATACGGCGGCGCTACCAGCGCGAGGAAGACGATGATGATGAAGACGATGAATGAGAACGCACCGTCCATGAACATCTGGTCGGGCCAGAAGCGCCCGGAGCGTTGGACGCGCTGTTTCTCTTGGACCGGACCAGCCGGGCCGTTGTGCCGGAAGATGGTGAGATGCGCGCCGACCAGCAATACCAGCACCGCCGGCATCAGCCAGACGTGCAGGCCGAAGAAGCGATTGATCGTCGCGGTGCCCATCGCCCCACCGCCCTGCGCGACGTTCTGGAGAACCGGCCCCAGACCCGGCGCTAACCCCGTGATGTTGAGCGAGACCTGCGAGGCAAAATACGCGTCCATGTCCCAGGGCAGCAGATAGCCGGTCAAGCCCAGCACGAGCGTCGTCAACAGCAGCAGAACGCCGACCACCCACTGCAGCTCGCGCGGCGCTTTATAGGCTCCGAAAATCACCACTTGAAGCAGGTGAAGGAAGACGAGCGCGATCATTGCCGACGCGCCCCAATAGTGCACTGCAAGAAGGAAGTGCGTGAACGGATTGAGGTAGATCGCGCGCGTCGATTCCCATGCGGTGGATGCCGACGGCGCATAGAAGAACGTTAGGAAGATTCCGGTGACGATCTGGACGATCATCGCAAAGAGGGTCGCGCTGCCGAAGACGTACCAATAGCTAGCTCCGCCGGGGACGTCCTCGGTCAGGAAATCCTTCGTCATCGAGACGAACCCGGTGCGCTGTTCGATCCAGTTGAGCATGTTGTGCTTGATCCTTACGCTCGGTTACGGTGAATACGAAATGACGATGCGCGCCGGCGTATTCGGCTGAAATTGAATCCAGGTTACCTCGGCTTTGCCGCTCTGATCCCGGAAGGGGAGCGGGTCGAGACCGCGCGGCGCCGGTCCCGCGAGGTGCGCCCCTTCGAAGTTGTATTGCGATCCGTGGCAGGGGCAGATGAACCGGTTCGCGTCGTCGCTCCAGTTGTAGCGGCAACCGAGGTGCGGGCAGACCGGGCTGAAAATGACGAATCCCATGTTCACGACGGTGAAAGGGACGTCGGCGGCGGCGCCGCTGCCGGTGAAGATATCCGGACGGGCGGCCTGGAAGCGTGCCGGGTCGACCTTGATGCCCCAGACGTACTCGTCGGACTGCTCGGGCGGCAGGTAACCGTCCTGGTAAATCATCGTAAAGGAGAGTTTCACCGGCTTCTCGGTCGCCTTTTGCAGTTGTTCGAGCTCTGCGGAGGTCAGCGGTGACCAGCTCCCTTGGCTGGTGCTCCTGGCCGGCAGAAGGGAGCCGACGATCGGTATGGCGAGGACCACGCCGATGATGCCGCCGATCGCGACGGTAGCGTTGGCCATGAAGGTCCGGCGCGTTACCTCGTCGGCGGTCTCGGGCGTGTCGTACGCGCCGCCGCCGTGCGCGAGTCCCTGCGAGGCATTACCTGGTGCTTGCATGAGGAAGCTTGCTCTCCTGAGTAAGTCGGAGGTGCCTATCG
>JASHXG010000227.1 GCA_030043675.1 Vulcanimicrobiota bacterium | reverse complement strand
GTTTGCGCTGGCTATTCCGGGTCGCTCGGACTGGATTGAGGAGCGTGCGACGACCCGCGTGCGCTTCCATCGCCTGGGCGATGAGGAGATCGCTGCGTACGCGGCCAGCGGCGAGCCGCTAGACAAAGCGGGCGCGTACGGCATCCAGGGGCGCGCGGCGGCCTTGGTCGAGTCGATCGCGGGCGACTTTTACACCGTCATGGGCTTCCCGCTGGGGCGCTTCATTCGCATGCTGCGGCGGTTGGGAATCGTGCTTCCGGCGGCGAACTCCGAGCGCGTGGGACCTCCGGGCGACGGAAGCACGTTGGAGTTATAGAACATTTTCATCTACCGGGACGAGCGCCGAGTCTTCGTACTGATTAGCATTATTATCATGGCGGCATTGCTGGCGTTGGTGCAGATCAACGCGCAGCGAACCGGCTCGGTAAGTCCAATTACGACCGCCGCGGCCTCGTTCTTCAGTGTCGCGGAAACCGCGGTTTCGGTGACGATCGGCGGATTGCGATCGCTCGGAAGCGCAATCGTCGCTCTGCCGCAGCTCGAGCGCGACAACGGACGGTTGCGCAGCAACAACCGGCAACTGGTTCAGGAGAACGTGCGACTGCACGAGCTCGCCGCCGCGTACGCATCGGAGGCGGCGGTTCGCCCGGTCGTCGACCTCTACCACGGTATCGAAGCCCGCGTGGTCGGCTTCCCGCCCGAGAACGAATCGCGTGCCGTGACGATCAACGCCGGCTCCAACGCCGGCGTTCGCCGCGACGACGGCGTGCTCGCCGCCGACGGCGCAGTCGGTCGCGTCGAGTCCGTCGGTCCGTTTTCCAGTGAGGTGGTGCTCGAAACCGATTACACCAGCCGCATACCGGCCGTGGTAAGGCGCGGTCGCTGGTGGGGCATCGCGCGCGGAAATCTTACCAGCGTGCTGGTCGAGTACATTCCGCAAGACGCGCCGCTGCGCGTCGGCGACGTCGTCGTCACCGGCGAAGGACGTTCGTTCCATTCGGGTGTCCCGATCGGCACGGTGACGGCGATCGAGCGCGGCGACGCCACGCTCTATCAAACCGCCATCCTGAAGCCTGCCGTCGATCTCGGTGCCCTCGATCGCGTTGTCGTCGTTCCGAACCCCTAAACCACACGTCGCGCCGTTCGTCGGCCCCGCTTGGTACGTTGCGGCAGCGTGGCTGGCATTGGCGGTCCTCGCGCAGGGCACGATCGTGCATTACCTTGCGATCCGCAACGTCGTTCCGAGCTTCGTGCTGGTGGTCGTCGTCTGGTACGCGATGCGTGTCGACGCGCGCCGGGCGGCGCTTTACGGCCTGGTGGCCGGGCTTTGCGAGGACGCGCTGGCCGCGCAGACCGGTGTGGCGTGGACGATCTCGACGACCGTGAGCGCCGTGATCGCAAGCGTTCTCTCCCGCGGTTTCTTCGCCGATTCGATTCCGCTGGTCATCGCGGTGACGGCCGGCGTTACGCTGATCCGCGCGCTGCTCTTTTGGATCGTGATGGCCTTCAACGGCTATCCGCCGGGTTTAGGCGCGATGCACTTTCGCGAGGCGCTGATCGAAGCGCCGCTCAACGTTGCGATCATTGTGGTGGCCATGCTCGTTGCTCGCCGTGTTGAGACGACGTCGCGGTGATCGCGCCGCGCAGCGCGCCGAAGCGGCCGGCCTGGCAGCTTCCGGGATGGCGTTTGGGAGGTTTCATCGCGATCATCACGCTCTCGCTGCTGGCACTGCTGGCGCGCCTGATTCAGGTTCAGCTGATCGAGGGCGAACGCTATCGCGCCGAGGCGCAGGCCAACCAAATTCGTTTGATTCCGGTGGCCGCGCCACGCGGAACGATCTACGACCGCAACGGGGTGGTGATGGTCCGCAGCCGCCCCTCGTTCGTCGTCGGTTTGATCCCTTCACAAGTGAGCGACGCGCGCAGCGAGATCGCGACACTGGCGCGGACGCTCGGCGTGAGCGACGAGGTATTGTGGTATCGGCTGCTTCACCATCACGGCGTCAACTACCAGAGCTTCGATGAAGTCGTCACCTACGAGCCGTACGGTCCGGTTATCCTCGCGGTCGATCTGCCGGTCGCGCAGGTAGCGCGACTCTCCGAGCTGCTCACCGATCTGCCCGGCGTCGATCTCGAGGTGCAGCCGATCCGCGACTATCCCTACGGCGGGCAAGGCTCGCACTTCCTCGGCTACGTCGGTGCGATCACGCAGTCGGAGTACGAGCGTCGCAAACACGAGGGCTATACGCCCAACGACGTCATCGGCAAGGACGGCCTGGAGTACACGTACGATAAGTATCTGCGCGGCGTTCCGGGCGGCGAGCGCGTCGTCGTGGACGCGACCGGGGCGGTGGTTTCGGACGTGAAGCTCTCGTCCCAAGCGGCGATCCCCGGCGACACGCTGGTGACGAACGTCGACTGGCGGCTGCAGGAGATCGTGGAGAGGGCATTGGCCGACGGCATCAGCAGTTGGGGACACGGGCGCAAGCTCTCGGGCGCCGCCGTCGTCGAGGATCCGTGGACCGGCGGCATCATGGCGCTGGCCAGCTATCCCAACTTCAATCCCAACGACTTTGCCGCCGACCGCGCCTCGCGCGTCGCGTTCGATCTCACCGACCCGACGCAGCCGCTCTTCAATCGCGCGATCGCGGCGGCGACGCCGACCGGTTCGACCTTCAAGATGGTCACCGGCTCGGCGGCGCTGACCGAAGGGGTGGTGCGCGTCGATCAGGTCGTCGACGATACCGGCGGTTGGAACTGCGGCGGCTATTACGCGCGCGACATTGCGGCCGGCGCGCTCGGCGACACCACCTTCGTTCCGGCGCTGGCGGCCTCGAGCGACGGCTACTTCTTTCGCCTGTCGTGGTGGCTCGGCAACCCTCGCTTACGCAAGTACGCGTTGGCCTTCGGTTTAGACTCCAAGAGCGGTATCGATCTGCCCGGTGAAAACGAAGGCAACTGGCCGACCAACGCGTGGGAGATGCGCGCCTTCGGCGTTCCGATGGAGCCGAGCGATGCCTGCTTCTTGGGCATCGGTCAGGGCGCGATGCAAGCCACGCCGCTGCAGATGGCCAACATCGCCTCCACCGTCATCAATGGCGGGACGCTCTACAAGCCGCAGATCGTGCACGCGATCCGCAGCCCCGATGGCCGGACGATCAAGACGTTCGCTCCGCAAGTCATCCGGCGCGTTCCGGTGACGCAATCGGCATTGGCCGCGGTGCGCGAAGGGATGGCCCGCGTCACCTCGGCCGGCGGTACCGCCTACGGTCTCGCGGTCGACGGACTTCCGTTCTCGGGAAAGACCGGTACGGCCGAGACCGACGGCGGCAACGGCCCGAATACGACTTGGTTCATCGCGTGGGCGCCGACCGATCACCCGCAGCTCGCGATCGCGGTCTTCGTCGACCGCAGCGGCGGCTACGGTGCCACGGTCGCGGCACCGATCGCGCGCGAAATACTTGTAAAGTATTTTCACAAGAAGGGTTAGCTGAACGGGCTTCTTAGTCGAAAGCCAGTAGATCGAGCGCTTGGGCGATGCGCTGGGCGCGTTCGCCCGGATGGCGGGTGAGGTATCGCTGCACGGTGTCGGTCTGTCGCTGATTGGTGAGCGCGTGCGCGGCCGCGAGTGCGACGGCTTCGGATGGATCGCCGAGCGCGTGCTCGAGGATCGGATGCGAACG
>JASHXG010000226.1 GCA_030043675.1 Vulcanimicrobiota bacterium | reverse complement strand
GAGCCGCTTCAAGATGCGCGTCAGTCGCGCGCCGCCAATCTCGCGCCCCCACGCGATCGGTCCGATCGGATAGTTGGCTCCCAGTCGCATCGCGGTGTCGACGTCGTCGGGAGAGGCGACGTTTTCGTGAATGGCGATTGCCGCTTCGTTTACGATCGAACCGACGACGCGGCCGAGAAAGAGGCCCGGCGCGTCCTCAAGGAGGACGACGCCCTTACCGAGCGCTGCGAAAAGTTCTTGTGCCAGCTCCAGAGCGTCGTCCGAAACGGCCTCGGAGTTCACGATCTCGACCGCGCGCTGCGTTTCTAGCGAACCGAGAATGCCGAAGCCGACCAAACGCTCCGGGTGACGCATGCGTCGCGCACAAGCGGCGAGATCGGTTGCGTATGCGTCCGCAAAGAAGATGCTTTCGCCTCCCAGCAGCGTATCGAGCTCCGCGATCGCCTCACCGCGATCGCTCGAACCGTTGCCGACGTCGATGACGAGTGTCGCATCGAGCGAAAGCTCGTCGAGGAGCTCGTCGCTGACGATGCGTTGCACGCGTTCGTAGCGCTGCTCCAATAGTTCGGCCAACTCGTCTGCCAGACCGCCGTAACCCACGATGGCGACCATCTCCTCGGCGTTGCGCTCGAGCGGCGGTGATTCGATCGAGACCTCAAAGCGTTCCGGGACGCCGCCGCGATAATCGTAGAATCCGCCACCGCTCTTTCGCCCGAGGAGTCCTTGTGCGACCATGCTCCTCTGCAGCTCGAGCGGCGCCAACCGCGCGGCGCCGGTGCGCGCATAAATCGACTCGCTGGTCGCCAAATTGACGTCGAGGCCGATGAGGTCCATCAGCTCGAAGGGTCCCATGCGAAATCCGACCGATCGCGCTAACGCGTCGAGCTCCTCGATCGCAGCCAGGCCGCGCTCGAGCCCGCGCATCGCCTGGAGATAGTAGGGCCGCGCGACGCGGTTGACGATGAACCCCGGTGAGTCGGCAACCAGAACCGCGCTCTTGCCGATTCGCTCGACGAACGCGCAGGCGCGGTCGACGGCGTCGTCGCTCGTTTGCGGCGCGCGCACGACTTCGACAAGCTGCATTCTCGGGGCCGGATTGAAGAAATGAAGGCCGATGACGCGCTCCGGGTGCGGCACCGAGTCGGCGAGATCGGCGACCGGCAACGAGGACGTGTTGGTCGCAAACAACGCGTCCGGCGCGAGCGCATCGGCTAATGCAACGAAGACCGCGTGCTTGACCTCAAAGCGCTCGGGCACGGCTTCGATGGCAATCGAAACCTGCGGGTCGGACGGGATCTCATCGGTCCATCGAATTCGCTCGAGAGTCGAGGCATCGCCGCAGCGCTGTGACTCGCGGCGGATGTATTCGAGGCTCCGTTCGCGTGCCGCCCGCTCCGGCTCGACGATCGCAACATCGTATGCGGCGCGCGCCGCCACGAATGCGATCCCCGCCCCCATCGTTCCCCCGCCTACTACCAGGAGACGCTCTCCCATCGAGCGTTTGCTTCGCGACAGGAGGCGCAAACGCTTCGTCGGTAGATACCAGCGAGATGGAAAAGCCGGCTTGGCGACGCCGCGCGTCGCGTTACGTGGTCGACTCGCCGTACTTGCGTCTGCGCGTGGACGAGCTCGTGCTCGGCGACGGCACAATCATCCCGGACTATTACGTTCGCGAATGGGCCGGTTTCGTGACGATTGCGGCCCTCACCGATGACGAACACGTCGTTCTCGTGCGTCAGTATCGCTATGGCGCCGATGCGATCCATCTCGAACTTCCCGCCGGCATGCTGGTGGAGGGCGAAGCGCCGCGCGATTGCGCGCTGCGGGAGCTGGCCGAAGAAACCGGCTACGAAGTCTCGCGTTGTGAGCTCGTCGCTCGCTACTTCCCCGAGCCGGTGCGCTCGACCGCACAAGCCTATGTCTTCGTCGCCTTCGGCGCTCGCAAGACGCGCGAGCCGAACCTCGAGCCCGGCGAATACCTGCAAACCGAGCTGGTGCCGCTGGCGGTCTTCCGCGGGCTGCTCGGCGACGGCACGATCGATGCCGGGGCATCGATCGCCGCCGGTTACCGCGCCCTCGACTACTTGGAGCGCCTGTAAGCCCCGGTCCGCGAAACCTGGGCGAGCGGCGGGAGTACTAAAGGCATGCACCCATTTCTTGCGCTCTTCCTGAAGCTCACGCTGGCGATCGCCATCGCGATCGTCGCCCTGGTGCTCGTCGCTTTTCTTCTGAAGATCGCGGTAGTGGCTGCGGTCATCGCCGCGATCGTCGTCGGCGGCTTCTTCCTTTACAATTGGATCCGCCGCTCGCGACTGCCGGTTATTCGCTGAGAAGCTGACCAAGCGCCTCGGTCACCGCCCCGGGCTCCTCGAGCATCGGGAGGTGTCCGCTGCGCTCGCACAGGCGCAGACGCCCGTGCGGAAAGGCTGTCGCGATCGAACGGGCCTCCGCCATCGGGATGACCGTGTCGCCGGCCCCCGCGACCATGACCACCGGCATCTCCAGATCTGCAGCAATGTCATCCGATGGGTTGCGCAGCGCCATGCCGCGCAGCAGCGCCGCCGCGCCGCGCGGATCGTTCTGACGAGCGATTCGGCGAGCCGATTCGAACAGCTCCGGACGCTCGCGCAGCGTCAGCGGCGCAAATAACCGCGGAAGGTAGGCCTCGATGACCGGCTCCATCGTCTGCTCGAGCTCGACGCGATCCGCCAGTTCCCGGCGCGCCGCGGCCTGCTCCGGCGTGTCGGCCGCGAGGCGGCTGCAGACCAACGCGAAGCGCGCGATGCGCTCGGTGAACATCCGCGCAAAGGCCAGCGCAACGTATCCACCCACCGAATGACCGACGACCGTTGCGCGCTCGACGCCGAGCGCGTCGAGCACCGCCGCGACGTCAGCGGCGAGCACATCCATCAGGTATGGGCCGTCCGGAACGCTCGACGCGCCGACGCCACGTAGATCGGGCCGCACGACACGGTAGCGGCGCGCCAGTGATTCGACGCAGGTATTCCAGATGTCGCGCGCCAGCGGAAATCCCGCGAGTAAGACGATCGGATCGCCGTTCGCACCATCGATGCGCACATCGACGCACGCGCCGTCATCGGCAAAAACTTGCATAGATCCGCGTAATACTGTATAAGGAAGGCAACTACCCTGGTCGATCCGGCCAGAGAAAGGACGACTCCACGAACAATGGCAGTCAAACGTTCACGAAAGAAAGCGGCGGCAGCGGCGCCAAAGCGCAAGACCGCGCGTAAGGCTCGCAAGGGCGCGCGTAAGGTCGCACGCAAGGTCCGCAAGGCCGTGCGTAAGGGCGCGCGCAAAGCTCGCAAGACCGCGCGCAAAGCTCGCAAGACCGCGCGCAAGACGGCGCGTAAGGTCGGTCGCAAGGTCCGCAAGACCGCGCGCAAAAAGACCACCCGCCGGAAGAAGGCCGCAGCCTAACCCGGCTTTCCTCGACTTCGCCCGGTAACGAGCGGAGTTTCTTTATTGCGAGTCGCGCCAG
>JASHXG010000225.1 GCA_030043675.1 Vulcanimicrobiota bacterium | reverse complement strand
GAGTGCTTCGGCCACGTCGCGCCGGCCATCCTTGAGCGCCAGCACGGCCGCGCGCACCGTCCCTTCGTAGGGCGCGAGCGCCGTTACACGCAACGCCGGAAAGCGAACGTGGATCGGTCCGTTCGCCGGCGCGCACGCGCCGCACAAGCCGCTGCCGAGCGCGCTGCAGCCCGCGCACTGCGGCGGAAAGAGAAAGTCGAGGATCGCTCGCGCCCGCACGCCGGCTCATCACGACGGGCGAAGGAAATGTCTAGACGCAACGGCTATTTCCAGGAATGTATACTCGCGCTACTTTCCTCGGAGGAGTCTCGCACGCGGGTGCGGCGTTGGCGGCCTTCGACCGTTCGGCCTTCGATGCGCTCGCGCAGCAGCCGTTCCCGCACCGCCAGCTCTTCGCCGCGCGTGGGACAAACGGCGAGGCGCTCTTCAACGAGATGAAAAACTCGCTCGACGCCTACGAGGGTGATTTCGGCGGCGGCAAAGGCAGTTTGCACGTCGCTGCGGTTCTTTACGGAGCGGCAGCGATGTTCGCGCTCGACGCCGGCGCTTGGTCTCAGTATCGGCTTGCCCAGCGAGTCGGCCGCATACAGGGGACGAATCCGTTCATCGATCCGCTGCACGCGCTGACGCAGCGCGGCGCGTCGTTCTTCGTCTGTAACAAAGCGCTGACCGGCCTGGCCGTCTCGATCGCGAACCTGCCGGGTGCGCAACCCTCACCCGATGAGCTGCTGAGGGCCCTGCAAAGCCACGTGATCCCGGGAATCACGATCGTGCCGGCCGGGGTCGCCGCTCTCAACGCGCTCCAGGAAGCGAAGTTTACCTACGTCCAGGCCTCGCTTTAGGGCCGGCGGTTAGGACGTTTGCTCGGCTCGAACCGCATCGAGCGACTCCGCGATGTTGGAACGAAAGTCGGTACCGTACGAGTCGAGCGCGAGCGCGAACGTGCCCATCCCATCGACGCGCGCCTCGATCTTCGCGACGCCGAGCGGCAGGCTATCGGCGCGCCACACCTTGAACTCGCGCAGCCCGCTGGTCGAAAAGCGCGCCGCGCATCGCGTCGCGGCCGAGGCATCCTTGGCAACGGAGATGCTGCCCTCGCTCTGCTTGACGGGGTGACCCGGAACGTCCACCAGCTCGGAACCGACCGCCGCCAGCGTGCAATCCGAATCGGCATACAGGTGGCGGCTGTCGAGGAGGAGCAACGGCGTCGAGTCCTGGTCGTAGAGCAGCATGTTGTTGTTCCGCGCAACATAAGCTTCGATACCGTAGACTTCGATCAGGCTGCCGAAGCTGCGCGTCTTCAGGTACGCTTTCTTCACGCTATTGGGGTTGCACGAGCCGCCCGGCATGCCGACTTGCGTTTCGATGAAGTAACGCGTCGCAAGCGGCGTTTGCTCGACGCCGAAACCGATCTGTTTCTGATACTGGACGCCGAATCCCATGATATAACGCAGCCAGAGACCCGGTCGCGCGTCCGGCAGGGCGTCGAAGAGATCGGCCTGCGATAGCGTGGCGCCTTCGCGCAGATCGGCCGATGCGCGTGCCGGCAGCGGGAACGCACCCGCCACGGCCACGCCGGCCAGCAATGCAACGAAATCCTGTCGATCCATATTCCGATCCTTTCTCAATCCGTGCCGGCCAGCTTCGCAAGCTCCTCGTCGAGCAGGCTCTGCGGAATTGGTCCGCGGTAGATGAACGAAACGACTCCCTTACGGTCGATGAAAATGCTCACCGGCAGCGCTCCCACACCGTATGTGGCGGCGAACTGTCCCTGATCGATGCCGATCGGTGCGAGCATTCCGAACTGCTGCGTGAACGTCTTGACGCGTGACGGCACTTCTTGCTCGTCAACGAACAGAAAGTCGATCCGGCCTTGGTACTGTTTCGAGGTCTGCACGATCCGCGGGATCTCGCTCCGGCAGGGCGGACACCAGGTCGCGAAGACGTTGATGTAGGCCGGCTTGCCGTGAAAGTCACTCGTCGCCGAGCTGCCGTCGAGCGTATCCACGTAGAAGCTCGGGGCGGCCTGCCCGACTTGCGCGATGCCGGGTCCCGCCGCTCCGAGCGGACGAGTGGCCGCCAGCAGCAGCGCGCACGTCAGCGCGGCCGGCGGTCCCCAAGTCCATCTGCGCGGCCCGATCACGATTCCTCATTATACATCGTTGGCGACCAGGGCGTTCTCGAGGATCGTCTCGGGCCTCACCCGGTAGCCGGTGCCGACGATCGTGTCGCGGAGCTTGGCATGGGCGCCGACGCCGGCGCCCTCCCAGAGAATGCAGCGCTCGAGGCGCGCGCCCGACTCGACGTGCACGCCCCGGTCGAGTACGGCGGGCCCCACGATCGTCGCGCCGTCGTCGAGCCGTACGCGCGGACCGATGCAGACCGGCCCTTCGATCAGTACGTCGCGGCCAAGAACCGCAGCCGGATCGATGCCGTTTTGAACGGTTTGCGGAATGCGCACGACCCCGCGAACGACGTCGTAGCTCGCCCTTCGGTATTCGGGCGGCGTGCCGATATCGGCCCAATAGGCTCCGCGCGCGTCGAATCCATAAAAGCGCTCTCCCGCGGCTTGCAGCGCCGGGAAGAGCTGCTTGCCGAAGTCGTAAAACTCGCCGGCCGGAATCTTCGCCAGGATTTCCGGCGAGAAGACGTAGATGCCGGTGTTCGCGAGCCGGCTGCGCTCGGTTCCCTTGGGCGGCTTCTCCTGAAATTCGACGATCTTGCCGAGCTGGTCGAGAACGACGACGCCGTATTGATCGACCTCCGCACACTCCACCAGGCCGATCGTCGCCATCGCCTCGCGTTCGTAGTGGAAGGCCAGCAGCTCGTCGAGGTGCAGATCGGTGAGCTCGTCGCACCCCACCACGACGAACGTTTCATCACCGAAAAACTCGGCGACGTTCTTCACGCCGCCGGCACTGCCGAGCAGCTCCGGTTCGTACGAATAGCGGAGCTTGACGCCGAACTGCGATCCGTCCCCAAGCGCGGCGACGATCGCATCGGCCAGGTAGTGCACGTTGATCGCGATCTCGTCAAAACCGTACGCCTTCAGGTAGCGCAAGAGCAGCGCCGCGTTGGGTACGCCGACGACCGGAACGAGCGGCTTTGGCACCTGTTTGGTCAGCGGATAGAGGCGCGTCGACAGACCGCCGGCCAGGACCATTGCCTTCACGAATTGGCGACCCTTTTATTTGCCGGGCGCAAGCCAAGCTCATCGAGCGCGACCAGCCAGACGAAGCGCGGCAACGCCAGCTGACGCCGCCAGCGGCGCGGCTCTTTGAAGAGCCGATAGAGCCACTCCAAACCGAGGCGCTGCACGACGTGCGGCGCGCGCTCCACGTGGCCCCCGATCACGTCGAAGGATCCGCCCACGCCGATTCCCACGCCGCATCCGGTCTCGGGCAGATGCTCGTGTAACCAGCGTTCTTGACGCGGCGAGCCCATACCGCAGAAGAGCAGCGCCGCGCCGCTGGCGCGGATCGCCGCGGAGACTCCAGGCGACTCCGCTTCGCTAAAGTATCCGCTGCGCGCGCCGGCGATCGGCAGCCCCGGGAAGCGTACTTCCAAGATCGCCGCGGCGTCGGCAGCGACGCCTTCGGCACCGCCCAGGAAATAGACCGGCAGCCGTTCGGCCGCGGCCCTTGCGCAGAGATTTTCGATCAGCTCGACGCCCGCGACGCGTTTGCGCAGCGGCGCACCGCGGCGGCGCGCGACGGCCAGCAGGCCCACGGTATCACAGAGCGAGAGCGCGCTCGCGTTGACGATCGCGCGAAACTGCGCGTCACGCTGCGCGTAGACGACCATCTCCGTGCCAAGCGTGACGATCTGCGCTCCTGCGCCCGTGCGCGCAAACGCCAGAATGCGCGTAGCGGCTTCGTCTTCATCGATGGGATCGA
>JASHXG010000224.1 GCA_030043675.1 Vulcanimicrobiota bacterium | reverse complement strand
CAACCGGGATGACGACGACCGTTATCAGCCGTCTAAGAACGGGCTTCGTAATCGTCGACCGGAAGATTGGATTGCATTTTGGCCGGCGCAATTCTTCGCTAATTGCCGCCGCTTGGCCTATAGGAAAGTTCTTATGTAGTATCCTTGGGCTGATGATCACCCTCCGATTGGTCGGCGCCGACGACTGGCTACTTTGGGAGTCAATGTCGTCGCTGAACTCGATGGAACGAGCGCAGGAATGGTAAGCGGCACCGCGCCGGATAAAGCGGGGACAGTGGAGCTCATCTCAATGTGGGTGGCACCATCGGCGCGAGGTCTCGGAGTTGGTGACGCGCTGGTCGCGGCAGTAGTCGGGTGGGCGCGAGCCTCAGGAGCTGCGAAGCTCGCTTTAGCGGTCTTCGAAAGTAACGATCGCGCTCTCGCGCTGTACCGCCGGCACGGATTTGTCGACGCTTGCGCCGCCGGTAGCGCAGACTCGAGACGCAGAATGGTGCTGGCGCTTAATACCTAAAACCCCGCGCGAACCTTCAGACTTCTTTCATAACGTTAGCGTACACTCGGCGCATCTTTCCAAGTGATTTCCGGAGGGACTGAACTTGTTTATCCGCCTTTTGAAATGCGCTTTTGTTTCAATGGTCGCCGGCGCCCTAACCGCGATTGCGCCCCCTAGCGCCGGCCTGGCACGTGGTTTCAGCCCGATCCCTATGGCGCGCAGCTATAGCGGCAGCTATCCCGTGACCATAACGAACACAGGACATGGCACTTTTAGCGGATGCCTGACGCTAAGCGGCAGCGGCTCGGCCTCGTTGGTACTTGGCACTGGAAAATTTGCCGGCGGCACGTACTTGGTCACGAACAGGATTTTCGTGGCGACTATCCCGGCGCAGGGGTACGGTCAGAATGCCGGTCTGCTCTTCATCGCTCGCGCCGGCCTCGAGCTCGACAGGGGCGTCTTCGAAGAGGTCTATGGCGGGTCAGATTTTCTGTCGGGCGACCTCGCGTTCGGCGCGAAGGGCAGCTGTTAGTTCTATGCAACGAGCCCCATGGGCAAAAAGAAGGGCGACGATGGATTCGCCGCCCTTCGCTTCCGTTACGCTCCTGCGTGGGAGGCCATTGCCTTCTCGATTTGCTCTTTCACGGCTTCGAGATTAAACGATGCAACGGCTTGCATTGGCGGGAACTCAATGGCGCTCTGGCCGAGCTGCGCGACGACCTCTTGAACGAACACGATCCGCCAGAACTCGTTGAAAAACCAGCTGTAGTAGTTCCAGGATCCGGTGATGCCCGTTCGTTCGAATGGATCGAGCCGCAGGTTTGTGATCAGCGGCCAGTCGGTCTTCACCGTGCCGCCAATCCACCCACCGGGCTGGTCGATAAAGCGGAACTTGATGTCGTCAATGCGCACCGCGCCCAGTTGACCCTCTGCAAAGTAGAAGAATTCGCGTCGCGCCGACGGGCCTTTCCCAGTGATCAACGGCAATTGATTGTAACCGTCCAGGTGCACCTTATAGGTCCGGTCGCCGAGCCGTTTGCCCTGCTTCAACTCCGCAACGATGTTTGGATCGCCGGCTGCAGCGACCAGAGTCGGGAACCAGTCGAGGCTGGCAAAGATGCCGTTCTCGACTCGCCCGGCCGGGACGTTTCCGGGCCAGCGCACGATGCAGGGAGCGCGAAAACCGCCCTCGGTCACCATGCCTTTAGCGCCGGCAAACGGGGTCTGACCGCCGTCGGGCCAGGTAAAGTTCTCGGCACCGTTGTCAGTCGTGAATAGGACGATGGTGTTTCCCTCGAGACCCGCATCTTTGAGCTTTTTCAATACGGCCCCGACGACGTCGTCGAGCTGGGCCATCCCGGCTTCGTACTGATACCAGCCGTTCTCGGGGGTGCGCATCTTTTCGTACTTGTCCGACAGATGCGTTGCAACGTGCATCCGCGTGGGATTGAGCCACAGGAAAAACGGTTTATTTGCAGCCTTGGCCTTGTCGACGAAAGCCAGGGCGTTACTGAGGATCTCATCGTCAACGGTCTCCATACGATCCGGATAGAGCGGGCCGCAATCCTCGATCTTCTGCTTGCCGACTTTGCCCCAGCGCGGCTGAACCGTCGGATCATCGGTGTCCGTCGCCCAACAATGCAGCATATTACGTGGACCATATTTTTCCTTAAGGTTCGGGGGGTAGTTCGGCTTTGAGGGGTCCTCCATCGCGTCGAGGTGATAGAGATAGCCGAAAAACTCGTCGAAGCCATGAAGCGTCGGCAGATACTGATTCAAGTCTCCGAGGTGGTTCTTTCCGAACTGCCCGGTGGCGTATCCCATCGATTTGAGGACCGTCGCGATCGTTGGAGCTTCGTCGGGCATTCCCACCTTCGCTCCGGCTTGCCCGACGGTCGTCAAACCCGTGCGCCGCGGTATTTCGCCGGTGATGAATGCCGCGCGGCCGGCGGTGCAGCTCGCCTCTGCGTAATAGTCGGTAAATAGCATTCCTTCGGCAGCCAGTCGATCGAGGTTCGGCGTCTTGCCCGCCATGATGCCCCGATGGTAGGCGCCGATGTTAAACCAACCGATGTCGTCACCCATAATGGTGACGATATTAGGTTGCCCGGTGGTGGGCATGACAGCCTTCCCTTCTTAAACAAGCGTTTTATGGCCAAGAGTATAGCGCCGCCCCTCAGCTGGCACTATCCGAAAAGCGCAGCCTCTTCCGCCGCCTTCGCGTCTCGCAGTTTTGGGATAGTTGGGACGGCCGACCCGCGCTACAATGTGTTCGTTGTGTGTCCCGATCGCTATTCAGTGTGGGTAGGCGAGGCCTGCTGCATTGGTATCGACATCCCGTACGAAACGCTGCTCATACGTCTCATGGAGTTCACGATGCGTGCCGCGATTGCGAAGTCCGCCGATGAAAGTGATTGGGAGCACGAACTGCTGCGAAAGCACGGCGTCGGCGCTCTGCACGTATTCCGCAACGGAAAAGCGGTCTGGGATAGCGTCTCGATATTCAACGATGAACTTGACGAGGCCCGAAGAGAGGGGGCGGCAGAGCCGTTTCAGGCGCAGAATGAACTAGATCCGGAGTTCTACGCGCGGCTGGACCGCGATCTGCGTGCCCGCTGGGGCCGGCTCGGCTACCCGGCCGAAACCCTGCGCAGCGATATGAAGGTGCTCTTTTCGGAGCTCGAACACGACGCTAAGCAACGCACCGCCGACGCGAGAGGGTGTCTGTTTGCCGATTTCGTGAGAGCACTGCAGGAGTTGTCGTGACGCTCGGGTACTTCAGCACCCTGGATTAACCGGCCGGTCGCCTAAAGTGAACGTCAAACACACAACCCAAATTGACCAGTCTGCCCTGGTCTCGCTTGTAAATTCGACCGTCTCGTGGGCGCAGCTCGAACGCGGCAACCTCGACGTGGCATTCCAAGTCACCTCGGTTCCTCCGTTCGTCGTCTCCGCGCGCTCGCTAAATCTGGCGTGCCTGGTCGCGGCAAAGCTCGAGCAGGTCAAAGCCGCGCTTGTGGTGGTCGAATCCCACCGATCGGTCGCGCGCTGGTCGGGACAAGAGATAACCAGCGAGCACGTTGCGGTGGGTCACCATGAGCTGGACCTTCGCACGGCGGGTCCAAGTACAGTGTTCGGCATCGCCGTCGATGAAAAACAACTGCAATCGAGCTATTCGGATTCGCTTGACGCCGCCGACCTGTTTGATGCCCTCAAGCGCGACAGGGTGTCGCATGACCCCGTCACCGCGATGCATCTACGCAACGCCGTTCGTTCCGTCTGCTCTCGGCAGAGAGCGCCGATTTCGGGGGTTGCCGGTGACCTTATTCCGTTCCTCGCGCAGACGCTGAAGACTGTGAACCATTATTCCGTCGAACCCACGGTACATTCCAAACGGCGGTTCGCGGCGGTCCGGGCGTGCGAAACATACATGCGCGAAAATCTCGACAAGAGCTTGACGCTACTGGATCTTAGTCGTTATTGCGGTTTGCGGTCGCGCTCGCTGATCTGCGCGTTCGAGGCCATGACGGGATTCAGTCCGATGGATTACCTAAAGAGACTCCGGCTCAGCGCCGTGCGGCGGGCGCTGCTACGCTCGGATCGCTCGAACACGCTCGTCATGAACGTAGCAATGGACTGGGGATTTTGGCATATGGGACATTTCTCAAAGGATTACCGCGCGATGTTCGGCGAGTCTCCGTCGCAGACGCTGCTCAAGTGACGCCAGGCTAGCCGATTCCCGAAAGCGCCTGCGAAGAACGTGAGATCGTCGGCAGTGCTTGAAGAGGTAAAGTCGCGTGTTGCTGGCCGCAACCTGCGAGCAACGCGACAGCCGCCCCGACGATACCGGCGTGACATCCAAGACCGATTCCCTATAGAGCAATTCGCGCCTAATATACAGCCATGCTCTATAGCCTAGCCTAACGCGGCGAACGCTTTTAGTCGCTGATCTGTCCGGGCTTCAGGAGGACGCCGTAAGGTGAATAACATGGGTCCGACCAGCCGCGCCATTATTGTTGGCGTGGCCGTAGCGCTGCTCACCGGGTGCGGTGGGAGCTCGAGCCCCGGCTCCGTGCCGGCGACGGCAATCGCCACCACAAGCGGTTCATCTTCGAACGGAGACGTGCTTTGGGTGAGCTCGGCGTGCGGCGTCAAGATCATCACCGGCATCTGCCAGTTCTCCTATCCCTCGCTCGAGTACACCGACTGGCTAGAGTACTACTACGGCGTCTACGGGATGTGCGCCGACCGGCGCGGCCACGTCTTCATGGTCGGCCTCGACTCGGCCAGCGACGTCGCAATCATGGAGTTCAGCCAGGGCGGTAGCGTGCCATTCAAGGTCTTAGGCATAGGCAACAACGAGCCTTCGGGCGGCTGCGGGGTTGAGGGGACGAGCGAAGACCTCGCCGTCGCCGATAGCGCGACCGGAACGACGCCCGGTGGCGTCTCGGTCTACTCGCATGCGCGTGGCAACCCAATCGACTATCGCGTGGCGAATCTCTTCAACGCCCGCTTCTGCGGCTACGACGCGCTCGGCGATCTGTTCGTCGACGGTCATGACCGGAAGGGAGCAATTCATCTCGACGAGCGAGTCAAGGGTAGCCACGACTTTACGAGCATTACCCTGGACAAGAAGTTGGGAGCGCCCGGACCGATCGAATGGGATGGCCAACACTTGGCAGTGGGGTATGGCGACGGCAACGGCTCGATGATCTACCGAGTTGCCGTTTCCGGTTCGGACGGTAAGGTCGTCGGCATTACGCATCTGATCGACCCCAAGCCGCTCTTCAAGAAGATCGGTCCGTTTTGGATTGAGGGCAACACGGTCGTTGCAACGTACGCTGCCCCGGACGGCTTCATGCTCGGCGTTTGGAAATACCCTCAGGGCGGGCTTCCGATCAAGTTCACCCGAAAGGGCGGCGTGAAAGTCTACTCGACGCGCTACCTGACGATCAGCTCGAAGTCCGGCGCTTAGCAGGCGACGATGAACGGCATGGCTCTCAACCATCGCGTCATTATCGCTGCTTTGGCGGTCGCCTTGCTCGCCGGGTGTGGTGGAACGCAACCACCGCTCGGCGCGCCTGGCGCGATGCCGCAGGGCCATGCGATCGTAGCGCATCGCGATCGCAGCGGATCGTGGATGCTGCCGGACGCGAAGAGCGAGAACCTCCTGTACGTAGCCACGGGCAGCGCAGTCTACGTTCTCGCGTACCCTGGCGGAAAGCTCCTGGGCAGCCTCAACGTCAGTGGAAGCAACTTATGCTCAGACGAGAGCGGCGATGTTTTTATACCAACGGGCGGCTACGAGATATTGGAGTACGCGCACGGAGGGACGAGGCCACTCCAGACGCTCGACGCCGGCGACGTGCCCTTAGGCTGTGCGGTCGACCCGGTGACCGGAAATTTGGCTGTGACACAGGAGGGATCCGGCGCAGGAGAAGTCGCGATATTTCCAAACGCGAAGCCTCCGGCGGCGTGGTATCGCGACCCAGACATTGACACGTACGGTCTCTGCGGGTACGACGACCGAGGTGATCTGTTCGTTGATGGGAACGGAACGAAGAGCTACCTCGCGCAACTTCCCAAAGGCAGCAGCACCTTCTTGAACTACTCGCTACCGCGTAGCTTCGATGGTTTTGGCGCGATACAGTGGGATGGCCACCATATAGCCTTTTCCAATCCGACAAGCAAAAAAGTCTACCGCTTGGAGTTTAGTAGAGCGTCATTCAAGGTCGTCGGAACGACGTCGATCGACGGATGGCGAAACGACTACTCGGGGCATTGGCCCTACGTACAGACCTGGTTGCAAGGCGCCACCCTTATCGCACAGGCGAGTAGCCTCGCGAAAGTGGGCCTATGGCGATATCCTGTAGGCGAAAAGGCGTATAAGGTTCTGCGCCCGTTCGAGAGGGGCACCGCGAACATCTACGGCGTCACCGTCAGCGTCGCGCCAAGCCAATAGCCGAAGGTCTTTGCCCGCAGAGGCGCTCACGCGGATGCGGCGAAAGCCGTTGACTCGATCCCTCGGGGTTCAGGAGGGCGTATGACAGCCCCGGGAAAAGCGACGAAGGTTCAAAGACTCAGCCTCGCGCTCAGCATCAGCGCTGCTGCCGTATTGGCGGTGTCTTGCAGCACTCCGACGCCGCCGACTGCTGCCGTTGACGCTCCACTCGGCGTTCGTAACGCGGTCAGCGGAAGTCAGACGTTTCACTTCACCGGCAAGGAACAATCGTTTAGCGTACCGGCGGGCGTTCATCAGATCGCGGTCGATGCGCGCGGCGGGGGTGGCGCTCAGCTTGATACGGCCTGCTCCGGGAAAGGCGGTCGCGGAGCGCGCGTCTACGCGGTCATTCCCGTTACGCCGGGTGAGATGTTGCAAGTCTATGTTGCAAGTGCGGCTAGGGGCCGTCCGGGGCGCCACCATTTTAAGGGGGGCTTCAATGGCGGTGGCGCCGGCGGCGGTGGCGGCGTCTTTGAGTCCGCCGGTGGCGGTGGCGGCGTCTTTGAGTCCGCCGGTGGCGGCGGCGGCGCTTCCGACGTTCGTTTGACGCCCGGCACGCTCTCAGATCGCATCGTCGTCGCCGCCGGCGGCGGCGGCGCCGGCGTCGGCGCGGTGATTTACGGCGCTCGGCTCTATGGATGCGGCGGCAACGGCGGTGAGACTGGTGCAGACGGTCTCGACGGTTACCCCGAGCGCCAGCATCGCAAAGGCGGTCGGGGCGGCGGGGGCGCAACGCAGTCCGCCGGCGGGTCCGGTGGCGGGGGCGACGATAACGGCAAATCCGGCGCGCTGGGCGTTGGTGGCGCCGGCGGGAGCGCGCCCTCCTCCTACACGATCGAGAGCGATCCCGGCGGAGGCGCGGGGGGCGGCTATTATGGCGGCGGCGGAGGCGGCAGCGGCTTCTGCTTACCTTGCACTGGCGGCGGCGGAGGTGGCGGCTCGTCGTACGTCGAGTCGAGCGCGACCAAAGTTCAATTCTGGACGGGGTGGAAAGATGCAACAGGCAGTGGCGTTGTGGTTCTTAGTTGGTAACCGCGCGCTCTTCGCCGGCACGGTGGCTGTTTTGCTGGCCGGCTGCGGCGGTGCGGTTTCGCCCACATTCTCGAGCACCGCTGCGGAGGCCCCGCAGTCAGAACGCGACAGCATAACCTCGAATCTGTACGTTGCGGATTACGGGCTGCAGGCCGTAGTCGAGTTCGATAGTCATGGCAACAAAGTGGGCGAAAGGAAGTTCAGATACCAACGGCCGATAGACGTCGTAACGGACAGCTACGGAAACGTTTACGTGATGGCGAAGTATAGCGATCAGGTCACCGTCGTTGAGCTCTCGCATGACTTAAGCAAGCAGATCGCGCTCTATACGCCAACGGTCGGCCAAGCAATGACGATCGACGCAAACGACAACCTCTACGTTGGGGGGGCGCGCGTCTACTCAGGCATCTCCGTCTATGAGTATCCGTACGGTTCGACGCACGCCAAGAAGAAGTACAGCCCATGCTGCGGCGGCGCACCCTATTTCGTGGGCGGCATTTCCGTGCGTGGCAACTACCTGTATGTCGTCGCGTACCCGGTCGAATACAATACTCCCGATGGGCCGACAGTATCCGCATGCCCACTGAGCGGCTCAAAAGAGTGCACGTCGAAGCTCCTTGGTGGCTCATTCCCCCATTCGACGTGCGGGTTTACGACGATCGCGCACTACTCCGTCTATGGCGACGGACGCGCGATAGACACGTCTCATCCGCTTATGTCGGTGTCATTACGACGAACGCACCGCAAACGGATCAATCTCCCCACCGGCTACTACATGATGAGCAATTGCAGTCTGCATAACGACGGCCAATACGTTTGGGGCGGTATGATGACCGCTAAAGGGTCGCAGCCCGCCGTGGCCCTCGAACTCGACCCCGTTGCGAAGGACATCCGCGCTACCGTCGGTGCGGGTGACCTCGACGAACCGACCGGTGCCTACTATGGTAACGGCTTCGAACCGTGATGCCCCGTGCCGGGCAAGATTCTTCGTGGGAACTGACCAGTTAAGCGACGCGGTCGCCCGTTGTAGCACGTTGCGACTGCCTCGCACTGCTCGCAACTGGATTCGCTAGGCGTAAAAGCTTAGCGTCGGATCACGGACAAGGGCTTGGGTGCACGTGATTGTGCGCGATTGGCGTCTCGACATCGGAGTGCGCTGAATAATCCTCATTGTACTGCCGAAAGCTGGGTCTTGCTGTGAGCGCTCCGACCTTTGCAGCTGCGCAGCCCAGGCCAACGCTCGTCCCACGGAACTCAGGGCCGCCACGACGAACCGCTTAGCGCAGTCGGTTCTGCTTCGAGGAGGTTTGCGCATGAAGACCTTGGCTTGCGGCACGCTTTGTATAACCGTCGCAGCCGCGTTGCTTGCGGGATGCGGCGCCCTTCGACAAGCTCAGGATGACACGCAGCCGCCGATTGCCGCGCCGGGTGCGAACCCCGCGAGCGCGGCGCTCGCTCTCGCCGCGAGAGGTGGTGGAGATGCGCTTCCGCACCATCGCACCTTCTATTACTCCGGCGCGAGGCAATCGTTCAAAGTGCCTTCAGGCGTGACGAAGCTCACCGTCGTTGCGCTCGGCGCTGCAGGAGGGAGCGAACTCAGGTCGGGCTGTCAGCAATACCTTGGGCGCGGCGGCCGTGTGTACGCCATCATCCCCGTGACCTCGGATGAGAGGTTGTATGTCTATGTCGGCGGCCAAGGATCACCGGCGGGCGGCTTCAACGGCGGCGGTGCATCGGGAGCTGGTCCCAGCGGCAGCAATGGTTACGGCGGCGGCGGCGCTTCGGACGTACGAGCGGGTGGGCGCGCTCTGAGCGACCGCATTCTCGTCGCCGGCGGCGGCGGCGGTCAAGGGAGTTACTGTCCCGCTGGTGGGGGCGGCGCGGGCGGTGGCGCGATTGGCGGATCGGGCGGCGGCTACGGCTCGTACGGGCAAGGCGGCTATGGTGGTACTCAAAGTCAAGGCGGCCGAGGAGGCGCGGGAGGCTCCGACACCCATCCAGGACAGCCCGGGAGTTCAGGAGCACTGGGCCTTGGCGGCGCTGGCGGCCAAGGCGGCAGCAATACGTCCGGCTACTCGGGCGGTGGCGGTGGCGGCGGGGGCGGCGGTTATTACGGTGGCGGCGGCGGCGGAGGCGGCGGCGCGGCTTTTGCTAGCATTTACCCCCAGACGGGTGGCGGCGGCGGCGGCGGATCATCATACATCGAGCCGAGCGCCATCGCCTACCACAGTTGGCGAGGCTGGAGGAGCAAGACTCCAAACGGGCTCGTCGTGTTTGGCTGGAAATGAAGCTATCGCGGTTTGGCCGCTGCGCGCTAAGCGTCAGCGCCGCGGCATTGCTCGCCGGGTGTGGCGGCGCGCAACCGCCGATCGGCGCGCCGGACGCAACGCCGCAGAGCCGCGCGATCGCTGCGCATACCGAGCGCAGCGGATCGTGGATGCTGCCTGAAGCGAAGAGCGAGGACCTGCTTTACGTTACCACGGAGTTAGCGGGAATTTACGTATTTGACTACCCTTCCGGCAAGCTCGTGGGAATCATAATAAACGGTCCGGCGAGCCCTGAAGGGCTGTGTACGGATCGCGCGGGCGATGTTTTCGTCACCGGCGAGTTTAAGATCACTGAATTCGCTCATGGCGGCACCAATCCGATCGCAACCCTAACCGATGACGATACAAGCGATTATTTCGACACCTATGACTGCGCCATCGACCCCGTCAACGGGAATCTAGCGGCAACCGTTCTGGATAGCGCCCACGTTGCGGTTTTCCCCCACGCGAGAGGACACCACCCGACACACTATTACGCACCTTATGCCGTGATGTTCCACTGTGGTTATGACGACAAAGGAAACCTGTTCACGGATGAGTTTCTCGGACATAAGAAGTACATTGCGGAACTGCCGGCTGGGAGCGGCACCTTTAAGCTCGTAAAACT